>NZ_JBFOKR010000006.1:225851-238519 GCF_047246645.1 Ferdinandcohnia jepli | reverse complement strand
AGTATTGATTGCTCAATAATTTGTTACTTGAATTAAACGTTGACGCTTGTATTGTGTTCAGTTTTCAAAGAACTTTTTATCGCAATCGCTCGTAAGCGACTTTCTTAATATAACATGCTGACTTATGAAAGTCAATAATGTTTTTTAAGTTTTTTTCAGCTGCTGAACTGTGTTTTTCAGCGGCGAGATTAAATATAACATGGTTTTTCATACTAAGTCAACACTCTTTTGATTATTTTTTTAAAATAGTAAAAGAACCCCTTTTATCTAAAGGAGTTCACCAGCTCACTTATTTGTTTTATAGGCTCTATGAAATATACCTTGGCCCTTCGTTTCTATACTTTCTACATTTAGTAAATGTTTATCAACCAGAAATTCTATAAATACCTCTAAGTCTACTGAGTAGATTTGAAGATCTGGATGCTCCATAATTTCACCGAACAGCCATGGATCCTCTTTTTGAGAAAGAACTTCTATTATATGATTACCACCTAGCTTTACTCGTGAATGAATTAAAAACTCACTTGCTAAAAATAAAAGTTCTAAACGCTTTTCTAGAGTTTCCTCACTTTCTAGCAATTCCACATAAAGTTTGTAGATTTGAGGATCTATTTGCTTAACTTGATTCCAAACAGTAACCTCCGGGTGAAAACCTTTTTCTATTACTGCTAATCTCGCCAAATGATGAAGTGCATGAATTACATTGTTATATGCATCTAGATACTGTTTATTGTCAAAGAACGCTTTTCCATCCTGGTAGCGTCGAATCAGTTTAGCAAATTCAACACCCATCTTAGCCTTTCTTTCCTCAGCAGGGAACTCATCTAGTTGTTTCTTTAGGTCCTCTATATAGTCATTTCGGTCAAATAGTACTTTTCCATTTAAGATCCAATCAATAACTTTTCGATTTGAACCTAACAGTAACCACTCTTTTAATTGATCCTCAACAACTGTATATAATGTTGCTTTGCCATTCTTATATTCATAGTGCTTAATAAAAAGCGGTCTTTCTGTTTCTTTAACAATTACTAAAAGGACAGTGTCAAATTGGTCAGTTTGCGGGAAAGCATCCTTTCCCTTCTCTATCATAATAATGCCTAGTGTATGAGAATGACTTGCTCGTTCTTGATAAATCGGTCGAAGTAAATCTTCCATTTTGATTTCCTCCATTCAAATCGTTCCGTATATATTTCGACACATAAAAAATAAAACCCTTCAAAATTCAGTGGGTTTATTTGTGAATCTTTTTTTATTTTTATATTAGCATTTTATATTGTATATTATATGCAGGAGGTTTTTTCTTATGGGTATAAAGTATTCGAGTAAAATTAACAAAATACGTTCTTTCGCTCTTGGCCTAATCTTCGCAGGATTTATTGTCATGTACGGAGGAATCTTTTTTAGATCGAATGTTGTTGTAATGACAATATTTATGCTTCTTGGTCTTTTATTTATTATTGCAAGTACTGTTGTATACTTTTGGATTGGCATGCTTTCTACTAGAACCGTTCAGGTTACATGTCCATCTTGTCAAAAGCCTACCAAAATGCTTGGAAGAGTAGATGTTTGTATGTATTGTAAAGAACCGCTTACACTTGATCCAACATTAGAAGGTAAAGACTTTGATGAAAAATACAATCGTAAAAACTTTAAGAGCTAATACATTTGCAAAAAAAAGCTGACATAAGTATATGTCAGCTTTTTTTAATGTGCAGTCTTCTTTTGGCAATCAAGACATGAGCCGTAAATTTCCATTCTATGATGACTTACTTTAAATCCTGTTACGTGCGCTGCTAGTGCTTCAACTTCATCTAAACCCGGATAATGGAAGTCAACAATTTTTCCGCACTCTTCACAAATTACATGATAGTGTTGAGAAGTAATGTAGTCAAAACGGCTTGAAGCATCTCCATATGTTAATTCCTTTACTAGTCCAACTTCACGAAAGACACGCAGATTATTATATACGGTTGCTACGCTCATATTTGGGAATTTACCTTCTAGTGCTTTATAAATATCGTCAGCAGTCGGATGACTCATTGAATTAATTAGATATTCTAATATCGCATGACGTTGCGGAGTAATTCTGACCCCTGTTTCTTTCAACGTATCAAGCGCTTCTTTCAAAAGATTGTCTGACACCGCCATGCACCTCTTTCCAACAAACATTCTTATTTTATAATCTTTATAATTAGTGTATATTGTGTTTACTGTTTTTGTCAACATTTCTATCATTACTATATGATTAATTACCCTTGTTTACGCTCATTTTTTATGATTTCTGAGAAAAGACAGGCTATTCACCTTTTTATTGATGAAGAGTCGGTTCTGACAAACCAAGTTGCAGATTCACATATCTTGCTGCAACAAACAAAAAGTCTGATAGTCGATTCAGATATGAATTCACAAGTGGATTGACATCTTCACCAATAGCCACTGCTCTTCGCTCTGCTCTTCTAACAATTGTTCTAGCAACATGTAAAGCTGAGCCCGCTTGACTTCCACCAGGTAAAACAAAGTTTGTTAAGGCTGGTAGTTTTTCATCCCATTTATCAATTGTTTGTTCCAAGAGTGTAATATCTTCTTCCGAAACCTTCCATTTAACTTCCTTACCAGCCGGCGTTGCTAATTCCGCACCAACATGAAAAAGGGTCGTTTGGATTTTTTTGAATATATCGCCTACTTCAACTTTCCCTTCGAAAGAAACCATATGTAAATGACTTACCGCCAAACCAATCATAGAGTTCGCTTCATCACATGTTCCATACGCTTCGACACGCAAATCATTCTTAGAAACCCTTTGTCCATACACTAATGAAGTAGTACCTTTGTCGCCTGTTTTTGTATATATCTTCATTATTAGTAACCTCTTTCCGGGTCAATTTTATTTATAAATTCAGTTCCACCTTGCTTTAAGATTGTAAAATTCCGATTAAAAATCTCAAATGACCGTGGTAAATAGTTATCCGTTTTACTTGAAATATGTGGTGTAACTGTAATTTTCTCATGTGCCCAAAACGGATGATCCTTTGGCAACGGTTCCTGTTCAAACACATCTAAAATAGCATGCGAGATTTTGTTTGTATTTAGTGCATGAAGCAACACTTCTTCTTTCACAAGGTCACCACGGCCAATGTTAATAAAAACAAGCTCATTCTTCATTACATTAAAATGTGATTCATTCAAGAGATATTTTGTTTCATTTGTACTTGGTAAAACCGAAACCAGATAATCCGCTGTTGAGCATATTGTATTCAGTTCCTCATACTTATACATTTGATCAACATATTCATGATCTTTACCACTTCGATTTAATCCAATTACTTTCATATTAAATGCTTTTGCGAGTCGAGCAATTTCGCCCCCAATTGCTCCAACACCTAAAATCCCTACAGTTTTGCCGTGTAATTCATCAACTGGTATTATCCCTAACCTGTTCCAGTTTCTATCCTGTTGCTGGGTTAAGAGCTGTTTATTCCTTTTGGCAATATGCAGCATCATGGATATTGTATACTCTGCCATTGGAATTTTATGAATACCTCGGGCGTTTGTCACAAGTACTCCCTTTTGCATGATTGCTTTAAATGGCATTAACTCTAATCCAGCAGACATCACCATAATCCACTTAAGCCTTTTTGCTTGTTCAATTAGTCCAGGAGTTAAATCTTCACCATATGTAATTAAAACTTCTGCTTTATCTAAGTCCTTTTTTGCTTCATCCATGCTCTTATAAAAGCTAAATTGATCACTAGGGTACATTTTCTGTATTTCCTGAATGAGGTTTGGTTCAGGCAGTAAAGTTGAAAGTATAAACATGAAACAAAACCCTCCTTTATTTATATAGTAACAACTCGTTGCTCCAGGTGGTAGTGCAAATTTTGCTTACATCAATCAAACCATAAACTCAAGATAGCCCACGTTTTCATTTTTCTTTTTTCAATTTACAGAAAAATAAAAAGGTGCGAGATCGCTCTCGCACTAAATCACTAACATCTGAGGAGGTATGCCCTACACTACAAGATACGTAGGTTTTAGAGTAAATGTATAGACGTTTGACTCTGTCTTTGTAAAATAGGCTACTTATTCAGTCCAGCGGAAGTATTTAATACCGATCACTGCTGACACTAGAAAGATTCCAGCCAGAATTGAAATATCAAGAAGTGAATCTGATGTAAATAGAGTACCGTTCCATCCATCTCTTAATACATTTACAACATACGTTAGTGGCACAAATGCAGCCAACTTTTGTAAAAACTCAGGATAGGTTTCTATGGGTAATGTTGCTCCCGATAAAAACATCATTGGGTACATGGAAATCATAGCGATTCCCAATGCAGTTTGCATTCGCTTTGTTAGACTTGATACGACAAATCCAATTGAAAAGAAAGTAATTGAGCAAAGAGTTAATGCAATAAAAAATTCAAACGCGTGCCCTGTTAAGTCAGATCCAAAACCAAACTTAGCAATTAACAGAATTTCAATTGCGCCCACATAAATAGCGATAAAACCTTTTAAAATTGTAGCGATAAAGATTGCACGTTGATCAATTGGGGTTCCCTTAAGTCGCTTGTATACTCCCTTTTCACGATCAATTACAATTTGTAATCCCATCGAGAAAAACGCTGTAGTAAATATAATAATAGCGATCATACTCGGAATATAAGCTTGAAAGTAATTTAAACCCTCATACGTATTCGATTCAAACATCATTCCAAATATAACAAAACTCACCGCGGGTACTATAAAGGTAAACAGTAAAGCAAGAGTTTCACGAAAAAATAACTTCATTTCCATTTTTGTATGTGTAAGTACTGATTGCATTTTTATTCCTCCTTTAGTTTCCTACTGCGTATTGTAGGTATACATCATCCATTGTTCCTACCCCATGTACTAACGAATCGATTAGATGATGAGGCTGGTCACAAGCAACAAGTTTACCTTTTTTTATAATGGCAATTCGGTCACAATGACGCTGCGCTTCATCCATGTAGTGAGTTGATAAAATAATTGTTTTACCTTCTTCACGGAAGGTATTGATACAACTCCATAATTCAAGCCTCGCTTGTGGATCTAACCCCGTCGTCGGCTCATCTAAAAAGATAATCTCAGGGTCATTTACTAATGCAAGTGCTAAAGAAGTTCGTTGCTGCCAGCCACCCGAGAGATTTTTTACGTACTTATTTAAGTAAGGTGTTAGCCCTAGAATTTTGATAATCTCTTGTAAATCTCTTTTCTTTTCATAATAAGAACTAAATAGGGTAAGGGCTTCCTTTACCTTAATCCGATCGTATAAAGCGGTTTGTTGAAGTTGAATTCCAATTTTTTGCTTGATGGCATTTGTTGCTTTTTCTACATTCATGCCAAGTACATTAACGGTTCCTGTATCAGGCTTTCGAATACCCATCATGATTTCTAAAGTTGTCGATTTACCCGCTCCATTTGCACCAATAATCCCAAGTACCTCACCTTTATTCACCTTAAGTGAAATTCCATCCACCGCTTTCACTTCTCCATAGCTCTTGCTTATATTTGAAAGTTCAATCACATGTTGATTCATTGTGTTTCCTCCTTCATTTCCTCTTTTCTTATCTCTATCATAGACAGCCAACCTTAACTGAATCTTAAGCGAACCTTATATCGTTATTAAGATTTAAAAAAGGCATAGCGATTTCTCACTATACCTTGGGTAACCTCATTATAAAGTTTGTTTTCCCTCGTTTTGGGGTTAGATCTATATTAATATTTCCCCCATGCATCTCGATGATTTTTTTCGTTATGGCAAGTCCTAAACCAGACCCACCATCATTCACTCTACTTTTATCACCACGAACAAACGGGTCAAATAAAGTAGAGGAAATATCTTTATCAATGCCAACACCATTATCACCAATTTCAAGAATGAGGGCTTGCTCATTTTTATTCAAAGATACATACACTTCTGTTTTGGATGGGTTATATTTGATTGTATTTTGAATGATATTTGAAATAGCTCGATAAAAAAGCTTTTGATCAAAGGAATATACGATTCTTGTAGATGGTATATCTACTGAAAGCTCCATCTCCTTCTCCTCAAATGCATCATAGTATTCAACAAGTACTTCACGTAAAAATTCAGCCAAATCCTTTTCTTCTCTATGTAACGGAAAATCAGGCGTATCCAACTTTGAAAACATAAAAAGTTCATCAATTAGTTCTGTTACTCTGACTGATTTATCATGTATATATCGTAAATACTTTTTAGATTGCTCTTCATCAGTAACAATTCCTTCATATAAGGCTTTCGAATACCCTTGAATTGTTGTAATCGGAGTCTTTAAATCATGTGAGATGTCTGCAATCATCCGCCTCTTGCTTTCTTCTAGGCGTGTTTTTTCTTGGTTCTTTTGTTCTAACTCCTCTGCCGTTTTCTTAAGGTTCTCACTCATTTCTTTATATTTTATAGATCCTTTAATGATAAAAGGCAATATACTTCCGCCAAACAAAGGAGCGGCTAAATTAATCAGTACATAATACTGCTCCGAAAGTACTGTTTTATATACAAGAAACAAACTAAAAACCGTGAAAAGGCCACAAACAACATACATCAAATGAACAGGAAGACGTACAATCTGATAACCTGTAATAAACACCATAAATATATACATCGGGTTATACATAAAGCCAAAATATAATATTACAGCTAGTTGAAGTAAGATTAGATAAATAGCAATAGTAGGTCTAAAAAAAGCTTGTCGATAAGCTATTACTAGAATTATCAATATTAATAGACCAATATAAAGCTTTGTTGATGTTTCCTGAAGTAAAAAGTAGAGTGGAATACAAATATTCGCAAGATATAATAAAGGAGTAAAACCTTCTTCCTTTGGAAAAATTCTCATTACAATCGCTTCCTATTTTTTTAGATTCTCAAATTTATAGCCTAAGCCCCTAATTGTTTTAATATAAACTGGTTGTTTCGGATTTCCTTCAATCTTTTCACGCAGCTTTGAAATATGTACATTAATGGTATTATCTTCTTCCCCACCAAAGTAATAATCGTCCCAAGCCCTTTCAAATATCTGTTGCTTTGTATATACCCTTCCAGGAGAAGCCATAAGTAATTCTAGTATTCTATATTCAATCTTCGTTAAAGTCACCTCGACATCACCTTTAAATACAGAATACGTATCTTCGTTAAGAGTAATGTCACCCACTTTTTTTTGACGTGACTCTTCTTGTTTTACAGGTTGGTCTGATATATAGTTATAGGTTCTACGTAGAAGAGCCTGTACCCTCGCAACTACCTCGAGAGGATTAAAAGGCTTTTGTATAAAATCATCTGCGCCTAAACCTAAGCCAAGGATCTTGTCATTATCTTCATTTTTTGCTGAAATAATAATGATAGGAATGCTTAGTTCTTGCCTTACTTTTTTTATAAGCTGGTAACCATTAATTGTTGGCATCATCAGGTCAACAAGTAGCAGGTCAATTTTCTGCTGTTGAATGACTTGTAAAGCCGCACTTCCATCATAGGCTTCAAGGATATGGTAGCCCTCTTTCTCAAGATAAAGCTTTAGTAACTCAACAATTTCCGGCTGATCATCGACAATTAATATTGTTCTTTCCACAAGCTTCCCTCCTCACCTGTGTCCATTTCATATTTCTTCCAGTATAGCAAGTTAGTAGATAAGTTTATAGTACAAATTGTCTACATATTTTTAAAATACAAATTAAAAAGCTGCCCCATTGGACAGCTCCTAACATAATTATTTTAATTCAGCTAAAATTTCTTCTATTTTAGCTAACTCAGATTGTAAACCGCCACCACTTAGGTACCATAGTGTACCATCTAGGTAAACGATACGCTTGTTTTTATAAGCTTGTGTTTTTTGAACAATTGCATTTTCCATATCAGTATCAATATTAGATTGCCCACCAGTTGCTGCCGTACGGTCAATTACGAATAATACTTGAGGGTCGAATTCTAGAAGTGCTTCAAAACCGAAGTTAGACCCGTGAGATGAAGATTCGATATTATCTGTAACTGGTTTAAAGCCATAGATGTCATAAATGTATCCGAAACGAGAGTTTTCTGCGAAACCAGCTAGTTTACCTTCGTTATACATTGTAACTAATGATGTTTCAAAGTTACCAGCTAAAGCCTTAATTTCTTCTAATGCAGAATCGAATTTAGCAAGGTACTCATCAGCTTCTTTTTCTTTATCGAACATTTTAGCTGCAGTATCTACAGATGCTAAAAATGTGTTCCAGTAATCATCCTGTGATGTACCAACGAATACTACGTTTGGAGTGATTTCTTTTAATTCTTCGTAAAATGGTGCTTGACGGCCTGAAATGAAAATAACATCCGGTCCAATTTCTGCAATATCCTCAAGTAACGGCTCTTTTAAAGTACCAACGTTCTCATACTCATCTGATCCATATTTTTCAAGATTTGAAGGTAAACTTGAGTCTTGAGGAACTCCAACTACTCCTTCAACACCAAGTACATCCAATGTATCTAAGAATCCATAGTCAAATACTACAATTCTTTCTGGCATTTTTTCAAAAGTTACATCTTCAAAAGCAATAGTTCCAGCTTCTTCAGTTTCAGTAGTTGTAATTGTTGGAGAAACAGTCATTGGGTAAGCGTGATTTTCAGTTGAACCTACCTCTTCACTTCCAGTCTTCTCGTTCGTATTATCTTTTGTGATTTCCTCGTCACTGCCACATGCTGAAAGCAATAATGATAAAGCAATAAATCCACTTGCTAACTTCCATTTTTTCATATGTATTCTCTCCTTTTCATCTCTCTTTATTAGAAATGATAATCATTATCATTGATAACTATTCTCATTATAGTCACCTCATTTTCATTCGTCAATACCATTTCTGAATATTTTCCTAACTTTTTTGAGAATGTTTCTCAAATAGTTACTTAAACTGTGTAGCTTCTATGACCTGCCATGTTTAGTTTTTGCCTTTTAATACTTTATTATCATAAAAAAAAACCTAGAGAACGTGATTCTCTAAGTCTTTTATCAAGTATTATGCGTGTGAATTAAAATAAACACAAATACGACAGCCATTCTGTTCTTGAATTGGAATATCCATATCATAAATTTCACGTAAAGCGTCCGAATTAATGATTTCATGGGTTGGCCCATTTTTTACAAGCTTCCCATCTTTTAGAGCAACAATACGATCTGAATAAACGGATGCGAAGTTTATATCATGCAATACAATCACAACTGTCTTACCCAACTCATCCACAAGCTTACGTAAAATCTTCATGATTTGTACGGAGTGCTTCATATCAAGGTTATTTAAGGGCTCATCCAGAAGAACATAGTCAGTATCCTGTGCAATAACCATCGCAATGAACGCGCGTTGTTTTTGACCACCTGATAATTCATCTAAAAACTTATCTTGAATATCAACTAAATTCATATATTCAAGCGCCTGATTTATAAATTTTTCATCAATGTCATTTAAGCGCCCTTTGGAATAAGGATAGCGACCAAAAGCAACAAGTTCACGAATCGTTAATCGCACATTAAGAAAATTGGATTGTTTTAAAATGGAAACACGTTTCGCAAACTCTGAAGACTTCCACTTCTTCACATTATCTTTATCTAGTAAAACTTCTCCTGTATCCGATTCTAATAAACGGCTCACCATTGAAAGAAGCGTAGATTTACCAGCACCGTTCGGTCCGATAAACGAAGTAATCGTCCCTGGTTCTATTGTTACAGATACGTCCTCTACAACAGGCTTTTTCCCAAAACGTTTTGTTAATCCTTTGATTTCAATCATCCTGCTGCCCTACTTTCTTTTAGTAATAAGTAAATGAAGTAAATACCTCCGATAAAGTTAATAATCACACTCAATGTTGTCCGTAGTTCAAAAATATGTTCAACAAGAAACTGTCCACCAACTAGTGCTATTATACTTATTAAGCTTGCACCTAAGATTAATATAGAGTGTTTATATGTGGTTAAATATTGATACGCAAGATTAGCTACGATCAATCCAAAAAACGTAATTGGACCAACTAGTGCTGTTGATGTAGCAATTAAAACAGATGATAAAATCAAAATATTCATAACCATGCGGTCATAATTGACACCAAGGTTCATTGCATTTTCACGGCCGAGTGACATAACGTCTAATCTACCCATGATCCTAAAGCCATATATAAATGCAGCCACTAAGATAGCAATAGCAATATATAGAAGCTCAACCTTTACATTACTAAAGGTAGCAAATAAACGACTTTGTAAACTTAGATACTCCACAGGATCTATTAACACTTGTAAAAATGTCACTAGACTTCCTAATAGTGTCCCAATAATCATCCCAATTAATAAAAGCAAATAAATTGGATGCTTATCTGCTTTAAATAGGAATCGGTATAAAAGAAGTGCAAATAAGACCATTGCAAAAATTGCTGCACCAAAGTTCAAGTATTTATTTAACACCCAAACTGACATAGACCCTGCGAAGAAGTAGATTACGGTTTGAACCACTTCATACATCGAATCAAGTCCCATAACCGAAGGTGTTAAAATCCGGTTTTGCGTAATTGTTTGGAATACAACAGTTGAGTAGGCAATTGCAATACCTGTTACAACCATTGCTGATACACGCATCATACGTCTTGGAAATGCGTACTCAAATCCACCTTTTATATCATAAAATCCATAAAGTAAAATACAAACAATAGAAATAACCGCTAATAAAATCAGTTTATGACTATTTCGCATATGCTCTCCCCCTAAACAACATAATTAAGAAGATCGCACTGCCTATTACTGCAACGGTTACGTTAACTGGTATTTCATACGGATGAACGATAACTCGACCTAAGATATCACAGATTAATAGAAATACTACCCCTAATGCTGCAGTATGAGGAATTGTCTTTCGAAGATTATCCCCAAGATATAGCGATACTATATTCGGTACGATTAACCCTAAGAATGGAATTACTCCAACAGTAAGTACTACTGTCGTTGAGATAATAGCAACAAGAATAAGACCAATATTTAACACGACCTTATAGCTTAAGCCTAGGTTTTTTGCAAAATCTTCACCCATACCTGCAACTGTAAATTTGTTAGCATACAGATAAGCTAAAATAACGGCTGGTATACTTACATACAACAACTCATAACGGCCAGCAATTACTAAAGTAAAGCTACCCATTAACCAAGACGAGATGTTTTGAAGAAGATCTGCTTCATATGCAAAAAACGTCGTGATTGATGACAAAATGTTTCCGTACATTATACCGATTAACGGGACGAATATGACATCCTTAAACTTAACACGATCTAGTATTTGCATAAAAACAAAGGTTCCAGCTAAAGCAAAAGCAAAGCTAAAAATGATTTGTTGCGTATACGTAACATTCGTAATGAATAACATAGAGATTAAAATCCCAAGTTTTGCTGCGTCTAAAGTACCAGCAGTTGTTGGTGAAACAAACTTATTTCTACTCAAGCTTTGCATAATTAATCCTGCAATGCTCATTCCTGCCCCTGCTAGGATAATCGCCATTAATCGCGGAACCCGACTTATGAGGAATATTTGAGTCTCATCTGACTCCCAGTCGAGTAAATCCATAGGCGTAATATCAATTGCCCCAATGAAAAGGGACACAAATGACAGGACAATTGCTCCGATTATTAACATCCATAGTCTCATTTGAAGTCCTCATTACTTTATTATTCTACGTATATAGCAATTGAAAACGATTATCATTACTAATACGATTTCATTATATATAAAGAAAAATCTAAAATCAACCCAGAAAGGCTGATTGGGAAGATTTATAACTAACAGTCTTTTAAACCTGTAGACTACTAAATAATAGAAGATTTTAGTCGATCTTCCTATGAGATATATCACACTAATTGAAAAAGCCCGGATTCTTTTAGAATCCGGGTGCTTATTAAAGACTATTTTTAATAAATTCTAGCGCTTCCTCTACGTGACCTTTTACCTTCACCTTTCTCCAATCCTTTACTAGGACTCCGTCTTTATCGATTACAAAGGTTGAACGCTCGATTCCCATATATTCTTTACCAAAGTTCTTCTTAAGCGTCCACACTCCATAATCCTCTGCAACCTTGTGTTCTTCATCAGCTAAAAGCAAAAACGGCAAATCATACTTATCAATGAATTTCTGGTGGCGATCTAACGGGTCTGTGCTAACACCGAGAATCACCGTGTTCAAATCTGCAAAGCTTTTGTGCGCATCTCTAAAATCACAAGCTTCTGTCGTACAACCAGGTGTCATATCCTTTGGATAAAAATAAAGAACAACATGCTTTCCACGAAAATCCACTAATGAAACTGTCTCACCATTACTCGCCGGTAATGTAAAATCTGGTGCTTTTTGTCCAACTTCCACTGTCATGATAACGACCTCCTTCTATATATATAGGGTACAAAAAATGGAGGGGTTATACAAATTATTGCTATTTTGTTTTAAGGTATTGTGCATATACTTCCTTCATATACACTAGATGATTAAATTAAGGCACTACTGTCATTCAAAACATAGTTTACCTAAAGTATATTTCTTTACTTCTAGGGCGATTAGATCCCTCCTTATCGACCGAAAATCGTAACTCCTCTTTGTCTGGGGCGATTAGGACACTTCTTATCGACCGAATACCGTA
>NZ_JBFOKR010000006.1:154798-225751 GCF_047246645.1 Ferdinandcohnia jepli | reverse complement strand
ACTCCTCTTCTTCTCGGGCGATTAGAACACTTCTTATTGACCGAAATACGTAACTCCTCTTCTTCTCGGGCGATTAGGACACTTCTTATCGACCGAATACCGTAACTCCTCTTCTTCTCGGGCGATTAGAACACTTCTTATTGACCGAAATACGTAACTCCTCTTCTTCTCGGGCGATTAGAACACTTCTTATTGACCGAAATACGTAACTCTACTTCATCTCAGTCGATTAGAAACCCTCGTGTCACCTGAAATCACAACTCCACCTTTTTTCTTGCGATTAGACCGCCAAGTTTTGTCGCAACAAAATGAAAAGTTGTACATATCTATCCTGAATTTTTCCCTTTCCCCCCTTTCATGCTAAAATATATAAGGTTGAGAAACATAGGAAGGAAGTTGAGTATGATTTTTACAAAATCAGAGGAATTACATAATGAAGCTTTACAACATATTGTTGGCGGAGTAAACAGTCCGTCCCGCTCTTATAAGGCTGTTGGTGGCGGTGCACCAGTTGTGATGGAACGTGCAAATGGTGCTTATTTTTGGGATGTTGATGGTAACAAATATATAGATTATCTTGCGGCATATGGACCGATTATCACTGGTCATGCTCATCCTCATATTACCGAAGCTATTACGAGGGCTGCTGAGAGTGGAGTTCTATATGGTACCCCTACTCCACATGAAGTAAAATTTGCAAAAATGCTAAAGGAAGCAATTCCCGGCATGGATAAAGTCCGCTTTGTAAACTCCGGTACGGAAGCTGTTATGACGACTATTCGTGTGGCTCGTGCATATACAAACCGCACGAAAATCATTAAGTTTGCTGGTTGTTACCATGGTCATTCGGACCTCGTACTTGTTGCTGCAGGCTCTGGTCCATCAACATTAGGTACTCCAGATTCGGCGGGTGTACCAAAGAGCATTGCACAAGAAGTAATCACTGTACCTTTTAACGACATCGAACCATTTAAAGAGGCAATCTCCAAATGGGGATCTGAGATAGCAGCAGTATTAGTTGAACCAATTGTCGGAAACTTTGGTATCGTTGAACCGAAGGAAGGATTTTTGCAACAAGTCCTTGACCTTACACATGAAGCTGGAGCGCTTGTTATTTTTGATGAGGTAATTACAGCTTTCCGTTTCATGTACGGCGGAGCACAAAATCTGTTGGGAATTACACCAGACTTAACAGCGCTTGGAAAGATTATTGGTGGCGGACTACCAATCGGTGCTTATGGTGGCAAAAAAGAAATTATGGAACAAGTTGCTCCTTTAGGACCTGCATATCAAGCTGGAACAATGGCTGGAAACCCAGCATCTATTCTTTCAGGTATTGCTTGTTTAGAAGTTCTTCAAGAAGAAGGACTATATGAAAGATTAGATAAACTAGGTGCGAAACTTGAGCAAGGCATTTTAGAACACGCTAAAACATACAGTACTCCAATTACCATTAATCGCCTGAAAGGTGCATTGACAGTTTACTTTACAACAGAAAAAGTAGAGAACTATGAGCAAGCCGAAAATACAGATGGAGAAATGTTTGCAAAGTTCTTTAAGTTAATGCTCAACCAAGGAATCAACCTTGCCCCTTCTAAATATGAGGCTTGGTTCCTAACAATTGCACACACTGAAGATGATGTAATTGAAACACTGAAAGCTGTTGAATATGCATTCAAACAACTAAAAAATGCATAAATATACAAAGAATAGCGGTTTGGGATTATATATACCCAAACCGCTTTTATCGTCAAAACCATTGAAAACGTTTACAAAAATGTTCACAAAACATCCTTAAAAGCTTGTATAGTCCATACATTTTTTTGAATAAAAATTTGATTTTAACGCTTTACTATGATAGTATAAACTATACTATTCTGAAAATTAAATCATATCAGATGAAATTGGAATATTACTTTTATAGGAGGTGAAGGCTCAAAAATAAGGTGGCACATTAGCTTCCTTATAAAGCCGCTTGAATGACAAAAAACTGGAGTCCACGAGAATTTAAGGAATTTTACAGACATGAGCACGATGCATGTGGCATTGTCTCAGCCATTGAAAAAAGAAGAACTCCAACTAAAGCTAATATAGAATCAGTCATTGATGCACTCGTTAAAATGAACCATCGTGCTGGATTTATTAATGGTGAAGGTGACGGAGTTGGTATTCACATTGACATACCTAAATCCCTTTGGAAAGACAAATTAGTAAACTCAAATGTAAATGCAGATGTAGTCGATCGTGATGATTTTGTTGTTGGCCACATTTTCATTCGTAAAGAAGCTTCTCTAACAGAAACTAAAGAGTCACTTCGATCTATATTTACAAAAAAGAATTTAGAAGTAATTTTTGAATCTAGCGAAGTTACATCCTCTAGTGCATTGGGTCCTATCGCTTTAAAAGATGAACCAGTTTTTTGGCAGGTTGCACTTTTACCTTCGAACTCTCAAAGTCTAGCAAAAAATCTATTCGAACTTACTATTGAAATAGAGAAGAATCCACACATACACGTTGCTTCATTAAGTAATTATCATGCTGTTTATAAAGTATTAGGTGCCGGAGATATTTTACCTAAATACTACTCAGACCTTGCGAGTCCACTTGTTGCATCAACAATGACTCTCGGACATAATCGATATTCCACAAATACATTATCAAACTTCTTCCGAGTTCAACCTTTTAGTGTGTTAGGTCATAATGGAGAAATTAATACGATCTCTAAGTTGCGTGATGAAGCAACTATGATTGGGGTTCCATTAACTGACGGTGGAAGTGATTCACAAGATTTAAATCGTACGATCGAAACACTCATTTCCAGGGATGGGTACACATTGTTCGAAGCATTAGATGTGTTATTCCCACCAATCATTAATGAAATTAAACATTATCCTGAGCATTTACAGGATCTCTATACGTATATTCGTGAAGCATGGGGACATTTTGCACAAGGACCTGCAGGTATTATCTCTCGATATGGTGATGAGGCTGTATTTAGTGTAGATGCGCTTGGCTTACGTCCAGTTTGGAAAATCGAAACTGAGACAACATATTTATTTGCATCAGAACCGGGTATTATTCCATCTACTGAGTATGTAGCTGAACCTAAGCCACTTTCTCCAGGTGAAAAAGTTGGTCTTAAATGGGGCGAAGACAATTACGTAAAAGTGTATGAATACAGCACTTTCCAAGAAGAGGTGTACAAACGTGTATCCAATCGTATAAATGTTCAGGGATATCACAAACGTCTAGTTCCTCCTTCTTTTGAGAAAGTAGTAACTGTATCTCCTAGACCAAAAGTACACAATGGGCAATATGCTGCATTTGGCTGGGACCGTGAAGACGTTCAGCTCCTTGAACAAATGGCGGAAAAAGGTGTTGAGCCGATTCGTTCATTAGGACATGACGCTCCACTTGCTGCTATTAATACTGAGGGTAGAAGAAATATTGCTGATTTTATTAAGGAAAGCGTAGCCGTTGTAACAAACCCTGCTATTGACCGGGACCGTGAATCAGAGCATTTTTCAACAAGGTCAATTATCGGAAAACGCCCTTCCCTCGTTGAACAGAAAAATGACTTTGTAATAGAACTTTCTTCACCATTATTAATAGAAGGCAGTCTTGGCTTTGAATGCTCTACCGCTACAGGGCAACCTTCTTATGATCAGGTTGTAGATGCTTTTGGAAGTCAAAAACGTACTCACTTTGTTTCGGCTGTTTGTCATGAAGATGAAACTATTGGTGCTGCCTTAGAACGTTTAGCAGAAGAAGCAAAAGAAGCTGTTCACCATGGAAAAACTCTTCTTATATTAGATGATGCAGAAGCACACCGTAATGGTCAGCTTTGGATTGATCCACTTTTAGTCGTTTCAGCAATTGATCAAGCACTTGTAAAAGAGGAAATAAGAAGAAATTGTTCATTAATAGTTCGTTCAGGAGCAGTTCGATCTTTACACGATATTATCCTTGCGTATGGGTTAGGTGCTAATTTAATAAGTCCATATTTACTTTTTGCTACAGTTGCTGATGAAACAGCTGCCCCATCCATCAATCTATTTAATGCATTAAATAAAGGTTTAGAAAAAGTTATCTCAACAATTGGTATTCATGAACTTCGCGGATACGGTCGACTATTCTCTTCCATTGGACTGAACGATGAAATTGCTGACGTGTTGAATATTGTTAATTTCCTAGGTTCAGATTCTCTCGGTTTTAATTTCGAGACGATGAAGACTGACGCGGTGGCACGTGCTGGTGATTATGCAAACGAAAAGTCCCGTCCTGGAAAAAGCTTTCATCTCTTCCCGCGTATTTGGAAGGCAATTGGTGATGTAGCAACAACCGGATCCTACGATAATTATCGTGAAAAGTTAACCGAACAAGAAGAATCCAACCCTATTGCAATTAGACATTTAACAGATTTAAAGAAAGGAAACTCTTCTGTTGACCCATCTGCAGTAGATATAAGTGTTGGAGAACATAGTTTACCATTTGTTATTTCCTCCATGTCCTTTGGATCACAGAACGAAATCGCTTTCCGTGCTTACGCTGAAGGCGCAGACCGTTTGAATATGGTCAGCCTAAACGGTGAAGGCGGAGAGATTAAGGATATGCTTGGAAAATATCCACGTACTCGTGGACAGCAGGTTGCATCAGGACGTTTCGGCGTTAACGCTGAGCTCCTAAACTCTTCAAATCTATTAGAAATTAAAATTGGGCAAGGTGCGAAACCCGGTGAAGGTGGACATCTACCTGGTTCAAAAGTAACCGCCAAAATTGCCGAGGCTCGTAATGCAACAATTGGTTCTGACTTAATTTCCCCTTCGAATAACCATGATATTTATTCGATTGAAGACTTAGCTCAGATGATTGCTGAATTAAAGACGGCAAACGACCAAGCAAGGGTTTCAGTAAAAGTTCCAGTAGTACCAAATATCGGAACCATTGCAGTTGGGATTGCAAAAGCTGGTGCTGATATTATCACACTTAGTGGTTTTGATGGAGGAACCGGTGCTGCCAGAATTCACGCTTTACAAAATGTTGGTTTACCAGTTGAAATTGGTGTAAAAGCAGCTCATAATGCATTACTTGAGGCTGGGTTACGTTCGCAAGTTGAACTTTGGGCTGACGGTGGAATAAAGAGTGCGTTAGACGTAATGAAGGTTATGCTTTTAGGTGCAAACCGTGTTGGATTCGGTACATTATCCATGATTGCTATTGGATGTACGACTTGTCGTGGTTGTCACTTGGACACATGCCACGTTGGTATTGCTACTCAGATAGAATCAGAAGCACAAGCTAAAGAACATGGCTTACGCCGCTTTGTTCCTAGACAAATAGAGTCAGCTGTATCAGGACTAATGAATCTGTTTACTGCATTTGGAAACGAGTTAAAAGCATTAACAGCTTCATTAGGTTTTGAAAACCTACAAGATATTGTTGGTCGTTCAGACTTACTTGAACAAACTCGAGGTATAGAAGCTATGGATTTAGCTAATCTATTAAAAACTTTAGAAATTAAACAGTTTGCTCAAAAAGAAGTGGCTGCTACACATTCTGAGAAAGAATTGCTTGTAGCTGCTGGTGCTGAATACCTTGATTATAATGAGCAGGAACTACATTTATCACGCGATTTTACAACTATTACTGCTGAACAGCGTGTACTTGGTAGCCGCGTTTCTTGTCACCGTGTTCGTGGTAGATTAGATGGTTCATACCTGAAACTGCCTGATGTGAAACTTCGTTATAAGAATGGCTCCATACCAGGTAACGGACTTGGTGCGTATAATAGTAGCGGAATTGATATCTTAGTTGATGGCGGTGCCCAGGACGGAGCAGGAAAAACACAATTTGGCGGGAACATCATTGTCTTTAAAGCAAAAGGAAAAGATGGTAACTACTACAATGGCTCTGTAGGAAAAGGCTTTGGCTACGGCGCACAAAAAGGACTACTTGCTGTTCAAGGTAGTGCCGATGCTCGAGCTGGTATACGCCTCTCTGGTGCAGATATGATAATTGGTGGAAGACTTACTTCACCTATTCCTGAAGTCGAGCATGGAAATATTGGAGTTCACGCAAATATAAAAGGTTTTGCATTTGAATACATGACAAATGGTCGTGGCCTCGTTCTTGGTGACCCAGGTCCTTGGATTTGTGCAGGGATGACTGGTGGAGTTGTTTACCTACGCCACCAACCAGAAATGGGTTTAACAAAAGCAGCAATCGAAAGAAGAATTGCAAAAGGTGCAAAAGTATCTGTTCAATCTCTTTCAGCTAGAGGAATCGAAGATATAACTGAACTTCTGGGTAAATATATTGCTGCATTGGTTGAACATGGTCAGGTTGAAGAAGCAAATGAATTGAATAAACTATTAGATAAACCAGAACAACACTTTTTACAGGTAATTCCTACTAAAGAACAAGCAGATCCATCCGTATCAACAGAGTGATACTTTTTTAGAAAACTCGCCTTCGTGCGAGTTTTTTTTGTGAGGTTTTCTGACAAGGTTTTAGTTTTGGAGAAGGAGACTTACCTGCTCGGTTCCTTTTCTTGTCAGCACCACACGTATCTCGCTTTTTCAGGTGGCGCTGTGCCCTTTTTCTTTCCGAGCACCACTCGTTTCTCACTTTTCAAGGTGGCGCTCGGCCTCTTTTCTTCCCAAGCACCACCTGTATCTCACTTTTTCGGGTGGCGCTCTACTCCTTTTCTTCCCAAGCACCACTCGTTTCTCACTTTTCCAGGTGGCGCTCCACCCCTTTTCTTCCCAAGCATTACTCGTTTCTCACTTTTCCAGGTGGTGCTCTACCCCTTTTCGTCCCTAGCACCACTCGTTTCTCACTTTTCAAGGTGGCGCTTAGCTCCTTTTCCCCACCACCGCCACATGAATCCCCCTTTGTCTCGAGTTACTCAGGTCCTTTTACTTCTCAAACTCCCTCACATAGTAATAACTCCCCAATCTTCCCTTCCTATGTCATATTTCCCATCCTATCTTAATAAAGTAATGGTACAACCTCATATAGGGACATCTATCTCTTGATAGAATTGAAAATTCATTGTATAGTACAGTATTGTTTAGATTACTAAGAAAAGGCTAACCTGAAGATAATAGCTTTTTTACAGAAAGGATTTAATTAAATGAAACTTGGTGCCCGCATTTTGAAAACGGGGATAGCCATTACGCTTGCGTTGGTTTTGGCTAAGCTATTGAATTTGCCATCACCGGTATTTGCTGGAATCGCTGCTGTTTTTGCGATTCAGCCTTCAATTTACCGTTCCTTTTTATCGGTAGTGGAGCAAATTCAAGCAAATGTGATTGGTGCATTTTTGGCGATTTTGTTTGGAATGTATTTTGGAAATAATCCGTTTATTATTGGCTTAACAGCCATTTTAGTTATTGCGATAAATTTAAAGCTGAAGATTGAGAAAACCATCCCTGTTGCGATTGTAACAGTAATTGCAATTATGGAGAGTCCTAGTGAACAGTTTTTTCAGTTTGCGTTATTGAGATTTGCAGCTATTTTGCTTGGTATTTTATCTGCCTTTATTATGAACCTTGTGTTCCTTCCTCCTAAATATGAAAAAAAGCTTTACGATAAAATTGTGAAGCAAAGTGAGGAAATTTTTAAATGGGTTAGAATTAGCACGAGGCATGCTTCTGAGTACAATACCCTTAAAGATGATATTGATAAAATAAAAGAAAATATCGATGAAATTGACCAACTATATCTACTTTATAAAGAAGAGAGAAATTATTTTAAAAAGGTTAAATTTGAGAAGTCACGGAAACTTGTTCTTTTTAGGCAGATGATTATCTGTACGAATCGTGGTTTGGATATGTTGCGTAAACTCCATAAGCATGAAAATGAACTGCATGAGATGCCTATTTCGTTTCAACAGCTATTTGTAAAAGAAATTGATGATCTCATTCATTCACATGAGCAACTTCTTTTAAAATTTGTTGGTAAGGTGAAGTCCCAAGCACCAGAAGAGCTAAAAATGGACTTTGCATTTGATCGTAAAAAAGTAATTGATACACTCTTAGAAAACCAACAAACAATGGATCAAGAAAACTGGTATCACATTTTGACACTTGTTTCAGCTATTCTGGAATATTCTGAACAGCTAGAACATCTTGATATTCTCGTCGATAGTTATCAAAACTTCCATAATGAGATTATTGTTGAAGCAAAAGAAAACAGCTAACTCAATGTTAGCTGTTTCTTTATTGCTTCATTTTTGGATCTAATGCGTCACGTAGTCCATCCCCCATTAGGTTGAAACCAAGAACTGTCAGCATGATTGCAATCCCCGGAAAAATCATTGTCCATGGTGCTTGTACTAGATAATTTTTTGAGTCAGCAAGCATTTTTCCCCATTCTGGATTAGGCGGTTGTGCACCCATACCCAGGAATCCTAGTGCTGCAGCTTCAATAATTGCTGTTGCGATTGCTAAAGACCCTTGAACAATTATTGGTGCCATACTATTTGGAAGGATATGACTAAATAATATTCGACGATCTTTCATTCCTACAGCCCTAGCTGCAGTTATGTACTCTTCTTCTTTCACGCTCAGAACTCTTGAGCGTATTAACCTTCCAAAGTTTGGCACATTTATGATTGCTATTGCAATTAATGCATTTTGAAGAGACGGTCCTAGGATTGCTACAACTGCTAATGCTAGTAAAATACTTGGAAAAGCTAGTAAAATATCAAATACCCTGCTGATGATATTATCGACCCACTTACCGTAATACCCCGCTACTATTCCAAGTAAACTTCCTACAATGGCAGATCCCAATACTGCGAAAAATCCAACCCATAAAGAGATTCTTGCTCCATAAATAATTCTTGATAAGATATCCCTACCGAAATCATCTGTTCCAAACCAATGCTCACTAGAAGGTGGTTGAAGACGTTTTACTAGTTCCTTATCGTCAATGCCCTGAGGAGCAATTAACGGAGCAAATATAGCCAGTATGATAAAAAATAGTACAATAAAGGTTCCTACGATTGCTAATTTATTTTTTCGAAAGCTTCTCCATGCTTCCTTCCAAGGAGAAATTACTTCATCTTTGTCCCTATTAGGCGTAACAGGTACATTATTTCTTGCTAGCTCTGCCATCCTAATCCCCCCTAGTTATATTTAATTCGCGGATCTATTAATGCATATAAAAGATCTACAATTAAATTGATAAAGACGAAGAAGGTTGCAACTACCAGAATACCTGATTGAATGACTGGATAATCTCGATAGTTAATCGCCTCAAATATATATCTTCCGATTCCTGGCCATCCAAAGATCGTTTCTGTTAAGATAGCTCCGCCTAATAATAAACCAGTTTGTAAACCAATTACCGTTAATACCGGGATAACCGCATTTTTTAAGGAATGCTTGTACACTACCCAAAACATTCTTACTCCCTTTGCTCTTGCCGTACGGACAAAATCCGAACGCATTACCTCTAACATGCTTGAACGGGTAATTCGAGCGATTATTGCCATTGGAATGGTTGCTAGCGCAATACTTGGGAGAACTAAATGCTTTAATACCTCAATAAACTGATCTGTTCTACCATTAATTAACGTATCCAATAAATATAAATTTGTAACTGGTGTTACTGGATTCCGGACATTCTCTCTACCTGTTGTTGGCAATAGATCCAATTGAACTGCAAATGCCCATTGTTCCATGAGTCCTAGCCAAAAAATTGGCATTGACACACCAATTAGCGCTAGTACCATCGCTGTATAATCAAACCAAGAATTTTGAAACCAGGCACTGATGATTCCCGCGTTAACTCCTATTACAATTGCAATAATCATGGCAACGATTGTTAATTCAATTGTTGCAGCTAAATATGGCCAAATTTCCTCACTTATTAACGTTTTCGTCCTGATTGATTCACCTAAGTCACCAGTTAACAGTCCTTTTATATACTCAAAATATTGGACGTATAATGGCTGATCAAGTCCCAGCTTAGTTGTTAGTGCTGCAATTGATTCCTCTGTAGCACGCTGTCCTAACATAATTTGTGCAGGGTTTCCAGGTATTAAATGAATAATAGAGAATACTACAATTGTCATCCCTACTAATACCGGAATAACCATCCCTAATCTTCTCATTGTGTATGCGAACAAGGTTATCACCTCTTTTGTTTGAAAAAGCTTAAATTTAATCAATGAAGGGGAGTAAACAACTCCCCTTCATTTGAATACTACTATTCTTCTGCTGGTCCGAATTCAACCTTCGTTAAGAAGTCTGAACCAGTTGGATGTGGTAAGAAGTTTAATAGGTTTTTCTTACCAGCTAATAGTGGTGTAGAGTGAACAAGTGGCACCCATGGTGAATCTTCATGGATAATCTCTTGTGCTTTTGCGTATAGTGCGTTACGTTCTGCTTGGTCAGTAATCGTTTGTGCTTCGATTAAGATGTCATGTAACTCATCATTAGCATAGTAAGAGTAGTTATTGCTTCCGATACTGTCCTTATCTAAAAGAGTGTAGATAAAGTTATCAGGGTCACCATTGTCTCCAGTCCAACCTAACATGAATGCATCAAATTCACCATTTGCTGCTTGCTCTAGATAAGTACCCCAGTCAACAGATTTAATTTCCGCTTTAACTCCAATTTCAGCAAAGCTTGATTGAATGATTTCTGCTACTTTCATTCCTTCTGGCATGTATGGACGTGGTACAGGCATTGCCCATAGTTCCATTTCAAAACCATCTGCAAAACCAGCTTCTGCTAGTAGCTCTTTTGCTTTTTCTAAATCATATGGATATGCCTCAATATCATCGTTATATCCTTCTAAAGCTGGTGGTAGTGGGTTCTTTGCAGGTTGTGCAAGACCACCGTAGAATGCTTCAATAATGCCTTCTTTATCAATTGCATGGTTTAACGCTTGACGAACTAGTTTATTATCGAACGGAGGTCTTGTAACAGTGAAACCTAAGTAACCAACGTTCATAGAAGGACGTTCAAACGTTTGTAAGTCTGCATTTCCTTCAATTTGTGATAAATCTGATGGGTTTACACCATCCATTAGATCAATTTCACCAGTAAGTAGAGCATTTAGACGAGCTGAGTTTTCAGGAATTGATTTGAAAACAACTCTTTCTAGCTTAGGATAGCCTTCCATCCAATATTCTGGATTCTTTTCTAATGTAATTCTGTCATTTTCAACCCATTCTACAAATTTGAACGGACCAGTACCTACAGGATTTTTATCAAAATTATCACCAAATTCCTCAAGTGCAGCTGGACTTGCAATTCCGAACGGAGACATTGCAAGGTTTTTCAAGAATGGAGCTTGAGGACGCTTTAAAATAAATTGAACAGTTAATTCATCTACTGCTTTTACTTCTTGGATTACGTGGCCATCTTCCCCTTTAAATCCACCAAACATTGTATAATAAGGGAACTGTTCAGCATCACCATTCATCCAGCGCTCAAAGTTTACAACAACAGCTTCTGCATTGAAATCAGTTCCATCATGGAATTTTACACCTTCACGAAGTGTCAATGTGTATTGTAATCCATCTTCTGATGCTTCCCATTCAGTTGCTAATCCTGGCTGTAATGTAGTATCTTGATCACCATAGTTAATCAATGTATCAAAAATATTTTTCGTAACTTTAAATGTTTCACCCTCAGTTGTTGTAATTGGATCAAGTGAAACCGAATCTCCTCCACGTCCAAATACTAACTCAGTTTGAACTTCTCCGGCAGGTGTTTCTTCGTTATTGTTTTCTCCTTCATTCGTACCCTCGTTACTACTTTTCCCTGAGCTACAACCAACTAATGCTGTTGATAATAGTAATAGGAATAAGAGCGAAAGAACTAAGCTTTTTTTCTTCAACATGGTATTTCCCCCTTCGGTATTGTTTTATCATTATGAATGCTGCTCTGTCCCCTTTTAATACAGATGACAAGCAACAAAATGACCGTCTTCAACTTCCTTAAATTCAGGTCTAGTAGTCTTACAAATTTCCATACACTCACTACATCTTGTGTGGAATGCACAACCAGCCGGTGGATTAGATGGACTCGGAATTTCTCCACTAATACCGGTTGTTTCTTTTTTATAATCAGGATCTGGAATTGGAACAGCGTCGAGAAGTGCCCTTGTATAAGGGTGTAATGGATTCTCATAGAGCTTTTCACTTTCGGTTAATTCTATTAACCTTCCTAAATACATGACACCTACTCTATCACTTATATGCCTTACTACCCCTAAATCATGTGCAATAAATATGTAAGTAAGTCCATATTCCTTTTGCAGGTCTTCCATCAGATTCAAAACCTGGGATTGTATAGACACATCAAGTGCGGATACAGGCTCGTCAGCAATGATTAACGAAGGATTCGTCATAAGCGCTTTAGCAATCCCAATCCGTTGTCGTTGCCCACCACTAAATTGGTGTGGATATCGTTTAGCGTGATAACTACTAAGGCCGACTACTTCCAGCATTTCTATAACTCTACGTTTTCTTTCTTTCTTGTCTCCAATTCCGTGAACAATTAACGGCTCTTCCAATATTTTTTCAACCGTATGCCTCGGGTTTAATGACGCATAGGGGTCCTGGAAAATAATCTGCATGTCACGACGCAGCTTTCTCATATCCGAGTTTGATAGAGTAGTAACATCTTGGTTATTAAATAGAACCTTTCCTTCTGTTGGTTCTAGTAACCTTAAAATGAGTCGGCCAGTTGTGGATTTTCCACAACCACTTTCTCCAACAATCCCAAGTGTCTCACCCTTATTTACAAAAAAGGAGAGCCCGTCAACCGCCTTTACATCTCCAACTTTTTTACCGAGTACCCCACCCCTAATTGGGAAGTACTTTTTCAAATCACTAACTTGTAGTAAAGGCTCTGTCATCTATCGATTCCTCCTCTCCTGTATGTAAGAAGCAGCGAACACGATGCCCTTTTTCATCTAAAGAATACAGCTCTGGGTCTTCAATGAAACACCTATCAAATGCATGCTCACATCTCTCTGCAAACCTGCATCCTTTTTTTATCGATCCAGGCTTTGGAACATTTCCCGGTATTGAATATAAGCGTTCGTTCTTATTTCGAATATCAGGAACAGAGCGTATCAGACCTTCCGTATATGGATGCTTTGGATTTTTAAAGATGGATTGGACTTCTCCCTCTTCAACAATCCTACCGGCATACATAACAACAACTCTTTCACAAATTTGAGCAACTACTCCTAAATCATGGGTGATTAGCATAATTGCCGTATTCATCTCATCATTCAGTTGTTTCATCAGTTTTAAAATTTGTGATTGAATGGTAACATCAAGTGCAGTTGTTGGTTCATCTGCAATTAACACCTTAGGGTTACAAGCCATGGCCATTGCAATCATGACTCTTTGCCTCATACCACCTGATAATTGATGGGGATACTCGTCAAGTAGCTCTTCTGCTCGAGGAAGCCCCACTTTTTTCATAATTTCTACTGCTCGTTCGCGTGACTTCTTTTTATCAAACTTCGTATGTATCTTGATTCCTTCAACCATTTGATCACCGATTGTAAACAATGGGTTTAGTGATGTCATTGGTTCCTGAAAAATCATTGCAACATCATTTCCTCGTATTTGCCGCATCTTTTTCTCTGGAAGCTCGACCAAATTTTTTCCATCAAATACAATCTCGCCACCAACGATTTTTCCCGGAGGACTTGGAACTAGTCCCATAATTGACAAAGATGTAACACTTTTCCCACAGCCAGATTCTCCAACAATCCCAAGAATCTCGCCTTCTTTAATATAAAAGTCTACATTGTCAACCGCTGGAATTTCTCCTTCATCCGTAAAGAATGAGGTACGGAGACCTTTTATTTCGATTACCTTTTCTCTCATCCAACCACCCCTACCTTTACGATGAGTTTTTTCAATAATACAATTATTACAAATACGTAAGAAAAATACTGTCGAATATTTACTAAATTTTTAGATAATTTATGCTACTATTTCCCTGGAAATGACAAAAAAAGACACAGTTCTTATGAACCGTGTCCTACCTTCTTTTACTAGTTGTCGAGTTGTTGTACTTGGAAAAGTTTGAAATAATGACCTTTTTTACTCATTAATTCATCATGCGTCCCTATTTCGACAATTTCTCCGTGTTCGATCAGGACAATTTTGTCGGCATGTGTAATTGTTGAAAGTCGGTGTGCGACAATGAAAGTGGTTCGGTTTTTAGCTAGTTTTTCTAGCGATTCTTGAATGAGATGCTCACTTTCTAAATCCAATGCAGATGTCGCTTCATCCCAGATCAGTAGAGGAGGATTTTTCAAGAATACCCTAGCTATTGATATTCGCTGTTTCTGACCACCTGAAAGCTTAACGCCACGTTCCCCGACCTTTGTATCATAACCTTGTGGTAGGCTCTCTATAAACTCGTGAGCATTGGCAGCCTTAGCTGCTTCGATTATTTCCTCATCGCTTGCATCAGGTTTTCCAATACGGATATTGTCTTTCACCGATTCACTAAACAAGAAAGTATCCTGAAGTACCATTCCGATCTTATCACGAAGGCTTCTTGCTCTAAATGAACGGATATCTGTTCCATCTATCTGAATTTCACCTTCTGTAACATCATAAAATCTAGGAATCAAGCTAACAAGAGTTGACTTTCCTCCACCACTCATTCCTACTAAAGCAACTGTTTCCCCGCTATTAACAAATAAATTCACATTTCGCAGGACATTCTGTTCCTCATCCTCGTATGTAAATGAAACATTTTTAAACGTTACATTACCTACTATATCCTTACACTCAATTGCGTTTGGTCTATCTTCTATATCATACTTCTCATCAACGAATTCAAATACACGATCCATTGAAGCTAAGGCTTGCGTTAATGTCGTAGAAGAGTTAACAAGTCTTCTTAAGGGGTTATAAAGCCTATCAATGTATCCAACGAAGGCAACTAGCGTACCTACTGTCAAATCGCCTTGTATGACTTGGTAACCCGCATACCCAATGACAAGTAGTGGAGCAACGTCAGTAATGGTATTAACAACAGCAAATGTCTTTGCATTCCAACTCGTATGATCGAGTGCTTTTGTAAGAAAATTACTATTTTGTTTATCAAATTGCTTTTGTTCGTGGTTTTCAATCGCAAAGCTCCGTATTACAGGAATTCCTTGCACACGTTCATGAAGATATCCCTGTACCTCAGCCAATGCCTGTGACCTTGCTCTTGTTAGGTTTCGAAGGCGGCTATAAAAATACTTAATCGAAAGTCCATATAGAGGAAAGAGTATTATCGATACGATGGTTAGTGGGATGTCCATTGTAAACATAATGATAATTGCAATTACAATCGTAAACAAATCTAACCAGAGATTCATTAATCCAGTAATAACGAATGCCTTCGTTTGTTCTACATCATTAATAACTCTCGAGATTACTTCTCCTGCTCTTGTGTTTGCATAATATCGCAAACTTAACTTTTGAATATGGTCAAAAAGTTGATCACGAATATCATATAATATTTTACTTCCTACCCATTGCGCATAATATTGTCTGTAATATTCCACTGGTGGTCTTAGGACAACGAAGATAACTAGCATAATACCCATCGCCCAATAGAGATGAGTTAGCTTTTCATTACTCGTAAGGTCCTTTGCTCCGATGACATCATCAAGTACATATTTTAAAAGCAATGGAATTAATAAGGGAATTGTAAATTTTATAATTCCTATTAAAATTGTTAGTACAATCTGAAACCGATATGGTTTCACAAATTTCATATAACGTTTAGTACTCCCCAAACCATAAACCTTCCTTCATGTTGCTGTGTTTAAAATGACAAACTCTGTAAGTTTTTCCTTCCCACCAAAGTAAAAACCTGTTGTCTAGTTCAACAGGTTTTCGTAATAACTAACTTCGATAGGTTAAATACCGTTCATACCAAATATCAATAAAGTCTGGTGCAAATGGACCTTTTCGTCCACGAATCCACTGGATAAGCTTGTCTACATTATTTTTTAAAATTTTATCAATTACATCCGGGTAATTCATTTCACGACGATGACGTTCATACTCATCTTCATCTAAGAGAATGTATGTCATATCAGGGAACACCTTTATGTCTAAATCATAATCGATGTATTTTAATGCCTCGTTATCAGCAATAAATGGAGAACTAATGTTACAGTAATAATACACACCATCTTCTCGAATCATCCCAATAATGTTAAACCAGTGGCGTGCATGAAAATAGCAAATTGCAGGTTCACGGGTAATCCATGTTCGACCATCTGATTCCGTAACTGTTGTACGATCATTACCACCAATTACTAGACTTTGCGTCCCTTTTAGAACTTTGGTTTCTTCCCAAACCCGATGGATATGACCATTGTGTTTATAGCTATGTATTTGTATAGTATCTCCTTCCATGGGAACACCCATATTCTCTCCCTCTTTCACTTTTGGACGCTTTGTTTCATATTTCTATTTGAATCTCTTCTAGATGTGAGTAAAACAAAGAAAAACCATTTTCTATTATTATAACGGTTAGAGGGATATTTTATCAAATATACCATGTCGTATTTGTGTTCAGATTTTTTTCAATCTTTGTTGATTCCAGTAAATTAGTTCAAATCTATTATAAACAAAAGAGCCACCGTATTTTAACGATGACTCATTACTTATCCTATACAGTTTGGTGCAATCGTTCTTGATAGGAACGAATAACCTCCTCAGTTTGTTGCTGAAATAAATTATGAATTTGTAACAATTCATCCTTCATATGTTTAATCTCTTCTTGTATTGATTGTAACTCCGTTTCCTTTTGTAGTTCTGCTAATTCTAATTCAAGCTGCTGACATCTCTCAATTTCGGATTGAATAAACAGAAGTTTATCCATTGTTTTTAGCTGTTCACCAACAAGGTTATCAAAATTGCTCATAATGTTGCACCCTCCTATTGTCTATGAACCCTCATTATTGTTATATCCTATTATTTCTGTATGTAGACTTAATTTCCTTTGACTTTATATGTTGAGAATTAGGAGGTTTTGTCGTTTGAAATAATGAGTCCAGTGGTAAAATAAAATGGCTTTTTTAAAAGATTGTTGGTATTTCCTTTTTTCCTTTGAGACATAGGGGTACAAAATGCATCAGATTTAGGAGAAAACAGACATTAAAAAACACTTCCTAACGTATGTAGGAAGTGTTGCTTGTACTAAGTATTATATGGGTGTATTAGCCTTGTCCTTTGTTAGACTGAGACTGTTGGTTTTGGCGTCTTACTTCTTGAGCGTTAGTTTCGCTAGCAAATTCAGTTCCGAATTGACCACCAGCACCTTGAGATTGAGCGTTTTGTTGTCTCACTTGTTGAACGTTAGTTCCAGATTGAGTTCTGTTTGGTTGTTTAGCCATTTGTAATCACCTCCACGACAATTAATTTGTCCCAGAAGTGATTTGATTATCCCGAAAAAATAATTTTTCTCAAAATAAAATTTCCAGCCTATACAAGTAGTGATCTACCGCCATCTACAATAATGGTCTGGCCTCTAATCATACTGGCTTCTTCAGTTAGCAGGAACATAACAACATTTACTAAATCCGCAGGTTCGACCATCCGACCAGCTGGAGTATTCTTTCTCGCATCCTCAAGTAACTCCTCACGATTTGGAAAATGTGTCAGTGCTTCGGTATCAACTGCTCCACCTGAGACTGCGTTTACAACGATATTCTTTGCTGAAAGTTCTACAGCCAGATAACGGGTTAAAGCTTCTACTGCCGCTTTAGAAACACCAACTGTAGTGTAGTTTTCTAGATAACGAATGGAACCTAGTGAACTAAGCGAGATAATTTTACCTCCACCATTTTTTTCCATTCTTTTCGCAGCCTCTTGTGCGCAAAATAAAAGTGCTTTGCTATTGATATCCATTGTCCAATCCCAATGAGATTCTTCTAGTTCCATTGCGGGACGTAACACTCCTGATGCTGCATTATTCACTAGAACATCTAAACGACCAAAGGTTTCATCAATTTGAGTAAACATATCCTTAATCTTTTCAGGTTTACCTACGTTTGCCTTGACAACCATCGCTTTTTGTCCAAGTGCTTCAATTTCTGCTGCAGTTTCAAGTGCAGCCGTTTTACTTCTAGCGTAGTTTACAACGATATCATATCCTGATTTAGCTAAACGTAATGCAATTGCTTTTCCAATTCCCCTACTACTTCCTGTAACTAATGCAACTTTTGATGACATATGTACAACTCCTTTTGTTTGTCATTTTCACCTTGCCTATTTACCACAGTTTGCTTTTTTTTCAGTAAATTCTTAAAAAACCCCCTCAAAAAAAATCAGTGACATTGTCTTATACAGCAAGGTATGTGTCCTAAATTTGTCTTCAAATTCCACATCTAATTTAATTTGAAGACAATTGTTTAATAAAATAATTAGGATAATTTTGCTTATTTTGTATAAACTTATTAATTGAAAAGAGATAAAAAAATTGACGCTTCATTTAAAAAGGAGGGTAATTGAATATGTATGTTGGTCGCGATATGACTCATTTATCAATGATCCCAAAGAGTGAATGGAAGGAAAGTGAACTTGCTTTTTTCCATCATTCACTCCAACAAATTGTTCCATATCTTAATGCCGAAGGTCAATCTATTCATCGTGAAATCATTCAAGAAATTGAATCCCGTGGTGGTTTTCGCCACTATGACGCAGATTATACTCATGGTTCTAGGCTGTCTTATGATTAGAGAAAGATTTATAAAATATTTTATTCCCTTGAGCTTTCTCATCTGTCGAGAAAGCTTTTTAATATGCGCTGATGGGATACCGGGAATGTAAATTGTTGTAATTCCTCTAAGTTAACGAGTCTAAGCGAGTCGGATTCTACTACATCATTTACACTTCCTACAAAAACGGTAATATTCCATACTAAATGTGAGAATACATGTTGTATCGTTGTATATGCTTCTCCAATTGATGCTTCAATATCATAATCTGACTGTAAAAACTCCGTTAACTGCTCTTTTTGGGTGAAAAATTCCGAAACTGTTTCATGGTTTGGAAATTCCCAAAGATTTGCCAGTAGTCCTTTATTAGGTCTTTTATGAATTACAAATTGATCTTTATCATTTTTTAACACAACAGCAGCCATTGATACAGCTTTAGGAGCCTTCTTTTTAGTTTTAACAGGGAGCTCCTTTTGAACACCTTCTGCAAACGCCTTACAATGGTCCTGAACAGGACATAATAAACAAGCAGGATTACTAGGAATACATATTAACGCACCTAACTCCATCAGAGCTTGATTAAAAGCGGATGGATCTTCCTTAGAAATGAGTTCTCTCACAATATCTTCAAAAAGTTGCCTTGTTTTTGGTTTTGCAATATCATCCCAGATGGATAATATCCGAGATAATACTCTCATTACATTACCATCAACGGCTGGTTCTGGTATGCCATATGCAATACTTAGTATAGCACCAGTTGTATATGGTCCAACACCCTTTAAACTAGAGATTTCCTTTACTGTACTGGGTACTTGTCCACCGTACTGTTCTGCTACCTCCTTAACCGCAGCCTGAAGATTTCGAACCCGTGAATAATAGCCCAGACCTTCCCAAGCCTTTAATACCTTTTCTTCATCGGCGTGTGCCAGGTCTTCAATGGTCGGAAATGTTGAAATAAAGTTATTAAAATAGGGTATAACTGTGTCTACCCTAGTTTGTTGTAGCATAATTTCAGAAACCCACACTTTGTATGGATCCTGGTCCTGCCTCCAGGGGAGGTCTCTTTGTTCTTTTTCAAACCAGCTGATTAAATCCGCTTGAAATTGTTTGATTGAAAAATTTTCTAATGCGTTCATTTATCTATTCACAATTCCTCTCACATGGTGGTAAACTTATTAGAAAAGCGCAAGCGCCTTGATCAGCCCCGACAAGCGCTGGAACCCTGACGAGGAGGCTGTTGCCGCCGCAGGAGGGGTGAAGCGACCTCGAGGGGCTAGGCGCTGGAGCTAGACACTAGAATAAATTGAGAGCATTTTAAATATATAAAATGCTTGATCTCTAAATAAACATTACGCGCAAAACCACAAATTACATTACCTCACTACATGAATCCCTTTATGAAATTAGAAAGTTTGGTTACATTAAAAATAAATAAGTGTGAAAAGGAGGTCCACGCTTGGATACAGGAACACACGTAGTTATGGGTCTTGCTTTAGGTGGGATTGCTACCTTGGACCCTACAGTAACAGTAAATTCAGCAACAACTACTGCTGTCATATTTGGTACCCTAATTGGCTCACAGGCACCAGATTTAGATACGATTCTAAAATTAAGCAACAATGCTCATTATATACGAAACCATCGTGGGATTACCCACTCGTTACCAGCTGTTTTACTATGGCCACTAATTATCACAGGAGCACTTTCCTTGTTTTTTCCAGAAGCAAACTTATTCCCTTTATGGCTATGGACATTTATTGGAGTTATCTTACATGTTTTTGTAGATATCTTCAATGCTTATGGAACTCAAGCCCTTCGTCCTTTTTCGAATAAATGGGTTGCATTAGGCGTTATCAATACGTTTGACCCTTTTATTTTTCTTGTCCACATTCTTGGAATTATTATATGGAAGCTTGGCGTTCATCCCGGAGTAACCTTTTTCACTGTCTATGCAGTACTTATTCTTTATTATATCATTCGTTTTCGAATGCGAAATAAAGTTGAAAAAGCTATTCGAGCAAAGGTCGACCATATCACTGACATCATTATTTCACCGACATATCGGTTTAATCAATGGCATATTGCGGTAGTAACCGAAGGGTATTTTTATGTAGCACGCTCAGTAAAGAACGAAATCATTATCCATGAACAATTTGTAAAGCGGCCGATTCCTGATACACCAGTCATAAACGCTGCTGTTAAAGATAAAAACCTATCTGCCTTTTTATCCTTTTCCCCAGTATATCGTTGGGAAATAGATGATTATGATGATTACTATGAAGTACGGTTTATTGACCTACGTTATCGTAGTAAAGGACATTATCCTTTTGTTGCGGTTGTTCAATTAGACCAAGATTTGACTATTATTAATTCATATACTGGATGGATATTTAGTGAAGAAAAACTTCGCAAAAAGTTAGAACTTGTTCCAAATTAACCCTCAATTGAGGGTTTTTTATTTTCATGCAACAATTTTATAAAATTCGTTTATCAGCATGTCTTTAAAAATTAACAAGTGTACTGTTACACTTCTAATATTACCATTAATTCACGCATGCTTTTTTACATGATTCAACTGATATAACCTATACTATAAGTACGTGTTTAAAGGGTAAATCCTTTTTACACGATATCTTTTGCTTTTTAGGAGGTATTCGCATGCGGAATAAAAAAAGAGGCTTCCCAAATCAAGAAAGCAATAAATTTGAGGGTGAACCTAGAGCAAAAGCAGAATATGCCTCACGAAGAGCAGATGGTACGATTAACACTCATCCACAGGAACGAATGAAAGCTTCAAGTGAACGACACGACTTTTAAAAGTAAAGTACTGTAAGAAGTCAAACTCGAAACTACTTGGAGGTGCGTTTTGTGGGTAACAAGGGATATAAGAGAAACAATTATAACAATCCTTTCCAACAAGCTTGGGCTAACCCAAAACATGCTTGGGCACAAGTAAATGGTGAAACTCGAAGAACACAAAACCTCATCATTTTAGAGCACCAAACAAGAAAACAGTCATGATTGGAAAAACCAGAGAGCATGCCTCTCTGGTTTTGTTATTCCTTGATTAATAATGAAATTGGTAATGCTTCTTCTGTACTTTCCTGACCGACACGGTGTCCCCATGCAAAAACACCATTCATATAGTTTATTTTAAAATAACTTCCAGGATCACCATCTATTTCATATATTTCACCTGATTTAAAGTCCTTTGGATTTAACAAATATGCTTTTGCCATTGCTGCTTTTCTTTCTAGTACTGCTAACTCATTTACAATTCCTAGTTGTTCTGCTTTTCGTGCTTTTTCTTTAAGAGTTGCGATTTCCTGATTTAATTCGTATTCAGTCATTTGGCTATAACGCTTTTCTTGCATGTTAGTTCCCATCCTTTATGTGTTCAATCAATTTTTCAATAAGTTCAATGTTAAAACCTTTTCGGTACAGGGATTGCTTCATTTTCTGCTCATACTCCCAGCCTTCCAGCTTCTCGTACTTTCGATGTGCCTTTATTCCGTGATGTAGTACCGCTTCCCATTCCTCATCAATGTCCTTTTCAACAGAAACCTCTTCCAAAGCAATTTGAATAATATCCCACGTAAACCCTTTTCGCTGTAATGCTGTCTCAAGTTTTTGAATCGTGAGTCTTTCTGATAACTTAGCTGTTTTACTTAATGTTTTTTCAACAAGTTTTATTGCTGTTTGGATTTGTTCCTCTTTTGAAAAGAGTTCTAAACTTTGTTCAATAAGGTCCCGATTTATCCCTTTTTCATATAATTCCTGTTTAATGACTTCAGGTCCTTTGCTGGTCGTGTTTATTTGTGTTTGAACATACGCTTTGGCAAATTCTCCATCATCTACGTATTTATAGTCTACGAGTTTATGTATAACATCTGGAATAATCGGCTCATCTATTTCCTTTTTCTTTAAATAATCGATGATTTCTTGTTTTGATCTCATACGATAGGACAAGTAAGTTAGCGAAAGATTAAATGCTTTTTTCACTTCATCCTCAAATTGAATTTCTGTTATATCAAGCTCATCTAACTCCATGCCCTTCTTCAATTGAAACGAGATAAATACATCCTGGTCAACACTAAACGCATATTGCTCATCAAGAAAAATATTATACCGTTCTATATTCTTCTTTTGAGTTGTTATCTTCGTAATAATGGCCATTTTACACACCTCCCTTTTATAGTAGCACAAGATTTTAAAGGATAAATGTGAAAGTTATGGAATATGTAGAAAAAGGATTCTTTCGAAGGAGGGTACGTTATGAAAATTGCGATTGCGGGTGGCACAGGATTTGTTGGCAAAGCACTAACAAATTATCTCCTACAACAGGGGCATAGCGTATATATATTAACTAGGAACACTTATAATCGTCATTCAGAGGAAAACATAACTTATGTCGAATGGCTCACTGATTCGAGTAACCCGGAAGCACACCTATCTGGGATAAATGCTTTTATTAATTTCTCTGGAGAATCACTAAATAGTGGTAGATGGACGAAGGAACGAAAACAACGCATTATTGACAGTCGCCTTGAGGCAACCCGCGAGGTAAATAGGATTCTTTCGATATTACCTACTAAACCTGAAGTTTTACTAAATGCGAGTGCTATCGGGATATATGGTACTTCACTAGAAGGAACCTACACTGAGGAAACTTCACAAAAAGGAAACGACTTTTTAGCAAATACAGTTGAAGCATGGGAAAAAGAAGCTGCCCAAGCAGAAGAGCTTGGGATGAGAGTTTGTTTTCTGCGTCTAGGTGTTGTCCTCGGTAAAGAAGGTGGGGCATTAGGTCGGATGGTTCTTCCTTATCGCTTTTTTGCGGGCGGAACTATTGGTACAGGACAACAATGGCTTTCTTGGGTTCATATAGACGATGTAATCAGATCAACTGACTTACTTCTACACAAGAAAAACATCTCTGGACCAGTAAACCTGACCGCACCCAATCCAATGAAGATGAAGAATTTTGGAAAAACGATTGGAAAGAGCCTGGGACGGCCGCATTGGTTACCCGTACCCGGATTTGCATTGAAACTACTTCTGGGAGAAATGAGTATTTTGGTTTTAGAAGGACAAAGAGTGCTTCCACAGAAATTGCTAGAGAATGGATATGAGTTTACCTATGAAACAGCGAATGCTGCTCTGGAGAGTATTTTATAAGGAAATATTGGTTCTATGAATTAAGTTAGTTGGTTATGGATCTATCGGATCTATCGTACTCTGCTCTTGGCTTTTTCTTATGAGGCCGGACATAATATGGATTTCCTTGCACCTCGCTTCAATCTTCCATCTAGCAGGGACCGATTACAGTTCTATCGTACCCTGCTCTTAGGTTATTCAAATCTAACTGGGACTGCTTTCCAACAACCCTTCTGACATAAATTCATATCAGCAGGTGCAAATAGTTCACTCTCACCCTCTTAGCGTAATATCAATCGAAATAGGAACCATATACTATCAATAAAAGCTAAAAGAAAGATAGGAGTTCACCACTAATGAAAAAAACAATTTTTAAAAATGCTTGTGTGTATCCGATAACATCGGAAAAGATCGACAATGCCGATGTCATTATAGAGAATGGAAAAATAGTAAATATAGGACATAACCTCGTTACGCCTGAAAATGCGGAGGTTATCGGTTGTCATGGTAAGTATTTGTTCCCTGGTTTTATTGATGTTCATACGCATCTTGGTTTATATGATGAAGGTACCGGTTGGGCAGGTAATGATGCGAATGAAACCATCGATGTCCTTACTCCACATATCCGGGCCTATGATAGTGTTCATCCGTTAGATATTGCTTTTCAGGACGCAATCCAGTCAGGTATTACTACTGCTCATATCATGCCTGGAAGTGCCAATGTGATTGGCGGTACCACTTCTGTTATTAAAACTCATGGAAAAAATATTACTAAGATGCTTCTCCAAGAAACCGCAGGGCTCAAAATCGCATTGGGTGAAAATCCGAAACGAATTCACAGCCTGGGCAATAAGGATTCTATAACCCGAATGGGTATTATGGGTATGCTTAGGGATGCTTTTTATAAAGCAAAGTATACGGATGACATTGATGACTTAAAAATGATACCTTTGATTCAAGCACTCAAGCGTGAAATTCCTGTTAGAATTCACGCACATCGTGCAGATGATATTTTATCTGCTTTACGATTTGCAGATGAGTTTAATCTTGATATCAGGATTGAGCATTGCACGGAAGGTCATTTAGTTGCTGAAGAGTTAAAGGAGCGAAATTTAAAGGTATCAGTTGGCCCAACACTGACACGTAGATCTAAAATTGAATTAAAGAATAAGAGTTGGAAGACCTATCAGGTTTTAACAGATGTTGGGGTTGAAGTATCCATTACAACGGATCATCCTTATACACCGATTCAATATCTTAATGTCTGTGCTGCAATTGCAGTTCGTGAAGGATTAGATGAGCAAAAGGCGCTAGAAGGAATAACGATTTCACCAGCCCGAAATTTAAATGTCGAGCATGCCGTTGGTAGCATCGAAATCGGTAAAGATGCAGATTTAGTAGTTTGGAACGAACACCCATTTCACTTCCTGGCAAAACCAGAACTAACTATGATAAATGGGGAAATTGTCTTTCAAAAATAAAAGGTTCGACACCTTCTGACAATGTTAAATAAGAAACGTCGAAACTTCCAATAATTTGATAAAAAAAATAATAAAAATCCTATTTATTTTTAAAGAAATATCGAGTATTATACTTAAGCAGAGCAAATTTGAAATATAAAAATTCAAGCCTACTCGGCTAAATTTATTTCCTAACTAACAACTATATATAACTTAAATTTGACCAACAATTGTTGGTTATCTTTAGGGAAGGCAAATGGTGCGCCACCAGTTTCTCTGGTTCTAGTGGGTTCGATTCCCACCCCGAAATTTTTTATCATTACAAAAAATTTCGAGGGTGGAATCGTTCAACACGAGTCTGTCCTCTTTGGAGGGGAAACTGATGCTAAAAAAGCGTGAACTTCAAGATAGTCAAGCTCTTTATGACTTAATGGTGCACCCGGATGTCTTCCCATTTGTGCGTCATAAAGCTTATTCTTATGAAGAATTTCTATTTTTAACAAAGCAAACGATTGAAGCGGAAGAGCGTGGTGAATTGATTTCACGAACCATTTTAGACGAATGGGGCTCTCCAATCGGGACAATTAACTTATTTGATATTCAAGACAATGCAGGTTTTCTTGGCACATGGCTTGGTAAGCCATTCCATGGTAAAGGATATAATCAACCAGCTAAAGATACCTTTTTCTCAGAGCTATTCTACGAGTTAGACATTGATACAATTTTTATGAGGGTCAAAAAGGTTAATGGCAGATCTACGAAAGCCGTTCAAAAGCTACCATATGTTACTTTAGCTAATGAGACACGAAAACATATCTTTGATAAGCTTAATGCTGAGGGAGATATATATAATTTGTTTGAGGTTTCAAAAGATTTGTATACACTTCATACAATGCGCATTGGGCATTTTACCGAAGAAGAGCATCAACTTAAAGAAGCATAATCTTAATAACCAAAGCCTGTTATATTTTTAACAGGTTTTTTGTTTGGATTTTTTTAGTAATGGACAAAATAATAGTACATTACATGAAAGTGAGGAATTGTAGATGGCAAAAGAAAAAAAGCGTGATAAATCAAAAAGCACACTAAGTAGTATGCAGGAGGTTTCTTACTCTCGAGACTTTAAAATGGCTGACCAGGCTGGCGGTTTTACTGCGAAACAGGCGCGTCATTAATCACATCTACGATAGAAACAATATTCTTCCACTTATGAATTGATTTAGTTAGGCCATCCTATAAATGAGCAGGTTGCATGGCAGCCTCTCTATTTTTTCAGGGGTGGTGTTTTTTATGGGAAGAGCTCATGGACATAAAACACGTGACAAAAATAAAGCAAAACTACCTCAGGTACCTAAAAATATGAAGTCTGACGGTCGCGACGTAGAATTCTCACGTGAGCTTGCTGATCAAGACGACTTAGAAGCATTGGCTCGTTCTAACGCCGCAGATGCAAGAGCAAAAAAACGAATGAAAAAAAATAAATAACATCTCAAGCTTAGTAAAGGGACTGTTCAATTTCGGACAGTTCTTTTTCTAATTTCTGCTACTTGTTTACCCCCTATTACTCACCTTCAGTTTCGATTCATTTAGCAATAGACAAAGTACCCTTACATATATTTAATATTGTCATTTTTTCATTTTCACAAGACAACTAGTACTAAGGTAGTAGAACATGTTCCATTGTTAACGCATATGATGGAACGACTCCTTACTATACATCAAATGGAGGTGTGAAATAATGGAGTATACAATTACAAGAGATTATATTCGTCTTGGAAATTCACGTTCTGGGCAGAAAATCTCGAAAGTACGCTTTATCGTCAGTCATGACACAGGTAATCCTGGTTCAACTGCGTATGGAAACCGAAATTATTTTGACCGCCAACAGCCTACTGCATCCGCTCATACATTCATTGACGACAACTATATTCTTGAAATAATTCCATTAAACGAAAAAGCATGGCATGTCCGTTATAATGTTTCAGCAGATAATGAGCGTTTTGGTGATGATGCCAACGATGCAGCTATTGGTGTAGAACTTTGTCACGGTGGTAAAATAAATTTCCAAGAAGCATATAAACGATACGTTTGGTATCATGCTTATTTATGTGACAAGTTTGGTTTAGATCCAAGAAGACATATTGTTGCTCACAGTACTCTTGACCCTGCAAGAAGATCTGACCCTCAAAATGCTTTACGGCCTAGAGGTATTTCTTGGGAAGAGTTTATCAATGATGTTCAAGCTTCACTAAATCGTGACTTCAAAGGCGTAGAGCCTCCTGAGCCTTCCCCAACTCCAGTTGTAGCTGGTGTATCGACTCGGCTTCCAATTAAAGAAGGAGATCGAGGTCCGTTTGTAAAAGAAATTCAACAAGACCTTATAAAAGCAGGATTTGCATTGCCACGCTATGGTGCCGATGGCAGCTTTGGTCCTGAAACCGAAAATGCAGTCATGCGGTTTCAAAAGCGTTATGGACTAGTGGTTGACGGCCTTGTAGGACCAAACACACTTGCTAGGCTCCAAGAAGTGCTCCGACAAAGTAACTCTGATGATGACTTTCCGCTACCTAATGTTGTATTACGTAGAGGGGATACCGGTGAAAATGTACGAATGCTTCAACGTGCTTTAAAACACCTTCGATTTGATCCAAAACAAATTGATGGCAGCTATGGTCCTCAAACCGAAGATGCAGTTAGACGGTTCCAGTCTATGTTTGCGGCGTTAAAGGATGATGGCATTTTTGGACCTAATACAAGAAAATATATGCGCATGGAATTGAACGATTGAAGACCCACTGAATTTAGTGGGTTTTTTTTTACATTCTATTAATTCGATGATCTCTTGATTAGGTCCCTGATAGAACACTATCGACCAACCATTGTTTAGAACTAACGGACCCTCAATTGGTAATAAGTTTGAAATTGCTAGTTGTTCCATCCAATTTGATAAATCTGAAACCTGCCAAGAAAAGTGAATTGTTTTAGTATCTAGAGTCGGTTCTTTTTCCTCTGGTTCAACTAACTCAACAATAATTTCTTCACTTTTTAAAAAGACAACCCTTTCACCTTCTAACTCCAGTAACTGTTCAACACTAAAGTCAAAGCAATTCTTATAAAATCGGATTGACTCCTCCATATTTTGCACTTGAATGCCAACATGATGCCACTTCATTGTTTTGTCTCATCTCGAAAAATTAAGTTCATATCACCAAATTCGTGCCATAAATATTCATGCGCTACCGCTATCTGATAACATTTTTCTAAGTAGTCTTTTCTTACAAAAGCAGATAGTAAATCAAGATGACTTGCCTCTGGTTCATGGAGTCCTGTTAACAGACCATCAATAACTTTTAATGAGTACCCAGATGTAATATATAAGTCAGTTACTCCCTCTCTTGCCTTCACTACCCCACCCCCATCAACAGCCGATTCAAGTGCACGAACAACTGTTGTGCCAACAGCTATTACACGTCCTCCATTTTCACGCGTTTTATTCACTAGTTGAGCTGTTTCAGGAGGAAGTATATACGGTTCAGGGTGCTTATTTGGAGTCGGCCACTGGTCATCCCCATAATAGCTTAAGCCTGCATGCAGTTGTAAAAACGCGAGATTTATACCTTGCTTTTTTAATTCCTGTAAGAGTTTCCAGGAAAAAGCTCTTCCTGCAGAGGTCATTTCAACTGAACCAGGAATAGTAGCATAAACTGTTTGATAGTTATCCAAGGACCATGGCTGGTTGATATATTCGTATCGAATTGGCTCACCATACTTGTAAAACATGTTAATTAAGTCGGTTTGGCCTTTTGAAAAGTGAAGCCTTACAAGTGGCTCCTCACTTCCGTAGTCTGCAATAATCGCAGTAACTCCCTCATAAAATTCAATACGTTCACCTATTTGTTTTGAACCATTTACAACCAATACATCCCATTCGTTTTCCGAAATTTTTCTAGATAATCGTATTTCAACTGGTCGGTCACCTTGTCTCCCATACAATACACAAGGAATTGTACGGCTACTATTCATTACAAGAAGGTCACCTTTTCTTAGGTGCAGTCCTAGATTTTTAAATGTATCGTGCTGAATTGTTGAAGTACCATCCATCACCATAAGTCTAACACTATCTCGTGATACTCCCCTTCGTTCAGCCGGTATAGTAGCGTTTAAATGTGCAGGTATTTCAAATTGAATTGTTTCAACCATTAGAGAGCACCCTCACTTTCATATTCAAAGGATTGTGCTTCGTAGCGTTTACCGTTACTAGACTTGGATTGGTCAGAAGCCAGGTAAAAGAAAACAACCAGCACATCATTTGGATTAGCAAGTTCATAATCACAATCCGGAACAGCCTTATCATGCATGTCTGTATCCATTTCTCCGGGGTCCACCATATTAATTCGAACATTCGTGTCCTGCAGTTCATCAGCCCATGTTTGCGTTAAACCTTCGACTGCAAATTTCGAAATCCCATATGCTCCCCATTCAGCAAATCCAGTTCTGCCAGCCTCAGACGTCACATTAATGATAGAACCTTGATCTCTCATTAACATTCCAGGGAGGACTCGTTTAGTTAGTAAAAAAGGATTCATAACATTTACATATAGAACTTCAGTAAAGTCTATATTGGGGTAATCCAGTAACAATGAAGGTCCCGGTCCGAAGATGGAAGCATTGTTAATTAACACATCTACTCTTCCATACACATCTTCAACAATTGACACGAACCTTTCAACATCTCTCTCTTTTGCAACATCTGCCGTTACAGCAATTACCTCTGCACCTAGCCTTTCAATTTCTTCTTTTACTTCATACAATTTTGTTTCTCCTCTAGCACAAATCGCAAGCCTCGCTCCCTGCTTAGCAAACGCTAAAGCTAGTGCTTTACCTAGACCCTTAGATGCCCCTGTTATCATGACAACTTGATTGTTTTTCATTTCTAATCCCCTTCCTTATCACTTGTTGAACTAAGTATAAATTGAAATAGGATTTAATAAATCGTGATAACGAGGGAGACCTTTCTACAAAAATGGGAGGAAACAAATATCAGACTTTAGATGTAGACATAATTTTCCCCAATCAAATGCGCCTTGGCGTATTTGCGCCCGATTTTTTTCGAGCTTGCTCGAAAAATTTCCTTTTAAAAATCGTGGCATCCGCCGGAGGCTTTAACTTTATTCAGCCGGAATTTGAACCCCGGCTGAATAAAGTTAAAATAGCTTCCCTCAATTTAGTGAGCGAAGCTTTTATCTATGCTACTTTTTCTATTCATAATCAACTTGCTTATGGTACTCTTTCCAAACCGCTTCATATACCTTTTTAAGTGGCATTTCGTATTGAGTAGCGATTTGTCGGCAGTCTTCATATTCCGGTGCTTTTTGGACGACTTGTCCTTCAAAAACACCTTCTTTTACAGTAACTTTTCCCCATTGAGTGCTAACTTCTGTAAATTTCCGTTCTAAACGATGAACAACTAATGGATAGTAGCGTAAACCTAGAGTAGTTGTCTCTGAGAATAGGATTTTCTTCATCTGTTCAAGCTTACTTTGTGCACAAAGAAGCTGTAAGAGCACACCAGGTCGATTTTTTTTCATAAATATGGGAGTATAATACACATCATTCGCCCCGGCCTCGAACAAAAGATCCATTACATATCCTAGCCATTCCCCTGACATATTATCGAGGTTTACTTCTAGTTTTATCATTTGATCATCAATATGCTCATGATTGGGTGGTAGTTTTTTGCTCAAGCCTCTCCTCCCCTTTCCTATATTAAGTATATAACATTTACTAATATTAGAAAAAGCCCGACCTTGTCGGGCTTTCGTGATATTGGAGCTGACATTTCACTTTCGTACTAGTTTACTGTGAAGTCGCCAGAACTTGTTCTAACATTTAATTTATACTCTCCAGAGCCAATTTCTCCGATGATTCGGTGCTCTGTCTTCTCTGAAAATTCCATTCCTTCGATATTTGCGTCTCCATCTCCTGATCCTCCTCTGAAATCAACAGCTAGAGAAGCAGGCGTCTTTAAAAACTCAACATCAATATCTCCACTACTAGCTTCAAGTATCAAATCTCCCGTTACCTCAACTGCCTCAACTTCTATGTCTCCTGAAGAAGTATTGATGGTTACTTCTTTTGAGTTTAGATTTGTTGTACTAATGTCGCCACTGCTTGCAAGTAATTCTATTACTTTTGCTTGATTATCAGTAGCAACAATATCTCCACTACTTGTTTTAATTTCCAGCTTATTCTCTACGAATACATCATTTACAAGTACATCACCACTTGACGCTTTTACAACAAGTTTACCAATACCTTCTCCATTTTTCACATCGATATCTCCAGAGTGTGTTTCAATCGTTAGCTCTTGTGCATTTACCTCGTCAACTACAATATCTCCTGATGCTGCGTTAATTTGTAATTCTTCATATACCTTTTCTGGCACTTCAACATTCAAGCTTACTTTTGTAAAATTAAACATCATGAATTGGAACTTGTTTTCCTTTTCCATTGTAATTTCAACTGTGTCACCGTCTTCATTTATGTCTAGGTTATAAAGAGCCTTGCTTTTTTTACCTACTTTACCAGTGAACTCAACGTAAATTTCATCTCCATTACCGGGAGTTACATTAACGTCGACAGAAGGTGAATCTATTACAATTTTCTTTACTCCTTCGGCCGGTACCTCCTGTTTTTCATCCACTTCTACTGAGCTAAACGTGAAAACTTCTACTCCGGAGGTATTAACAGAAATGATTAAACCTAAAACCCCGACCATTACCAACAACAACGCACCATACATTATTTTTTTCATTGTTTATTCTCCCTTAATTAAGTGTATATTCCAATTTATATACTTTTTCGTAACTCGATATAATGCCCTACCAACAGGAATCATTCCTCCACCTAAAGCAAGACCAATCCCACACAACACGATCGATATAAACAGTTCCCAGCTTTGGAATCCATAAATGAAACTCTCTCCCATTACTAATAGTGGAGATATCACAAAGCAAATTGATACGATCCAAAGTGATAGATATAGAGAAAATATTGCAATTGCTGGCCCTAAAACAAAAATACTATTAAATAAAAACAAACTTACAGACGCTAGAATCACCCGGCCAAGGTTCCGGTATGAACTAGTTTCATATTCCATAGGAATTCTAAAATCATCTTCTAAACTTGCAGTCTCTAACGGTTGATTTTTTCTATTTTCCTGTGCAACATCAATAAGGTCCTCATAAAGCTCTATAAGTTTTTCACGATCTTCAGGGGGAATTCCTTTTAACCGTTCTTCTAAATCTTGCAGTAGTTGTTCCTTTTTCATCCTTCTCGTTCCCTTCTGGCTTCCTATGACCTTATCTTATCTAATAAAAGTCATATGACCATAGTGACACTGGTCACAAAATGAGTGCTGAACAATTTTTTGTAAAAAAGGAGGCAGAATTACAACTTTTGTACTATTAGGATTCACCATTTTCTAGTAAGATAGGTAAAGATAGGTAATTTAAGGGTGGGATGCTTTATGAAGAAGTCAGTACCTGAATGGATTTGGATTGATTGGTTTATTTTTTTCCTTCGGCTTTGTTGGTTTCTTTCAGGGGTTTTATATTTTTCTATTGAGCGAGGGGATCTAGGGGATTTATCATATTTTGCTTTCGTTGGCATATTAACAGCTTGTTATATTGTGCCACAACTATTTTGGCGACCTGGATATAAGAATCCAATCCTCTATCCAATTTCTGAGCTAATTGTCTCTGGAGGCGCATCCATTTATTTGAATATAGTGTTACAAATGAATCTTGGAACCTCTATGATCTTAATGACACTCTTGATGATTGGTTATCTATCAACAAAACAGACAGCAAAATGGACATTTCCATTCTTCCTACTTGTTTTTCCACTTCCTCAGCTATGGACAACAGATATAGTCTCGTATTTACTTCAATATATTGATATTTTCATTTTCGTAGGTTTTGGAGCATGCTTTAACTATGTAGTTCAGTCACAGCAACGTACAAAACGAATTATTGAAGAAAACAACAAGCAATATAAATTAATTCAAGAACAAAATAGAGTGTTACAGCAGTATACTGAACAAGTAGAAAAAGTAACCCTACTTCAAGAACGAAATCGACTGGCACGTGAACTACATGATACAATTGGCCACCATTTCACATCTGTAACTGTTGGCTTGGATGCTGTTAGCTATCTACTTGAAAGTGATGTTGAAAAAGCGAAGCAAAAGATACAAGTTCTCGCAAACGTTTCTCGTAAGGGACTAGATGATATAAGGCAGCAAATTCATCAGATTTCTCCTACCGAGAATGAAGAAATGCTATCAATCCTTTTAAAACAAATTGCCAATGACTTTAAGGAACATACAAATACAAATGTTCAATTTCATATTCAAGGAAATGAACTTCCCGTCTCTAAAAATATTAAACTTACATTAATCAGATGCCTTCAAGAAGCTCTTACTAATGCAAAAAGACATGGGGAGGCAACAACTGTTAACGTTCATTTTCTTTTTACAAACAATGACCTTACATTAATCATAGAAAACAATGGTTCTCCTATTGATACGATTCATCCAGGGTTCGGGTTAACGGCCATGAGGGAACGAATAGAAGAATTGCAAGGGAATCTTGATATAACTAGCGGTAAGCATCGCGGAGTTAAACTTACAATATCTGTACCTATTAAGGAGGCTGTATAAATGAGTGCTATTAAGCTAGTAATCGCTGATGATCAAGAGCTAATTCGGGAGAGTTTATCAATTGTATTAGATATGGACGACGAAATTGAAGTTGTGGGCTTAGCTGAAAATGGTGCTGAGGCAGTCTCACTTTGTGAAAAAATCAGTCCAAATATCATCTTAATGGACATTCATATGCCAGAAATGGACGGAATTGCTGCAACTAAAATCATTAAGCAGCGTTGGCCAAATACTAAAGTATTAATTCTAACAACCTTCCAAGAAGTTCATCATGTAATTGATGCATTAACAATTGGAGCTGATGGCTATTTATTAAAAGCCATACATCCTAAGGATCTGCTCGCTGGAATAAAGCTCATTCATAAAGGCGGTACCCTGCTACCACAGGATTTAGCTAAATTACTTGTTCAGCAGATTAATAACCCTGAAGTTAGTACCAACACAACTGGCAATTCCACAAACTATGATTTAACTGAGCGTGAAGTTGATGTTCTTGAATGCTTAGCTCACGGACTGAGTAATAAACAAATTGCCGAACGGTTGTTTTTATCCGAAGGTACGGTAAAAAACTATATCTCAAATATTTATCACAAGTTAGATGTAAAAGATCGAATTCAAGCTGCGTTTAAAGCACAAAAAGAAGGATTGATTTAGAAGTTGGGGGAATTTCGCTTTTTGAGGTCATTCATCGGGTGATGAATGACCTGTTTTTTGAATTTCGCAATTTGTGGGCTTTCATCGGCTTGATGAACGTCCTCATGGTGGGATTTCTACTATCTCTGGGCTTTCATCGGCTTGATGAACGTCCTCATGGTGGGAATTCTACTACCTGTGGTCATTCATCACCTTGATGATTGACCTCACAACCTGATTTCTACTATCTCTGGGCTTTCATCACCTTGATGGTTGACCTCACGTACGACGAAAATATACGAAGAAAGGCCTTCATCTAAAGATTGAAGGCCCTCACTTTTCTTTATTTCCTTGACTTACGAGCACTAAAAGTTTTTGAAGCTGGTCTGTCTTTTTTATCATCTCTTGCGTCGACGATTTTTCCACCGTAAAGCTCTTTCTTCGCAAATTGTATTCCCAAATCATGACCCATTTTTTTCAGGAAACTTTCCTCGCGTGCGTTCACAATTGAAATGACAATACCCTTCTTACCCATTCTCCCTGTCCTTCCCGAACGGTGCACATATTGGCTAGTTGTTTTCGGGAAATCAAAATGAATAACATAGGCAACATCCTGAATATCTAACCCTCTCGCCGCAACATCTGTTGTGATTAGTAAAGGCACTTTTCCTTCTCGGAACTTTTTCAAGGATTGCTGGCGTTCCATTTTTTTCGACTCACCTGCGAGTACCGCAACATCAATATGATTATAGGCAAGCTTTGCTTCAATTTCGTCTACCTTCTCAATACTTTTAATGAAGGCAATTGCTTTGTCTGGCTCTGTATGCATAATTCTACGAAGTACATCAACCTTGTCTCTTTGCTCACTTACAATATAGAAGTGGCTAATATTTTCAAGACTAACGGTATCTTTAACTCGAATAACTTCAGCATTATTCATTAATGACTGAGCAACCTTTTCAGTCTGGTCTGCTATAGTCGCTGAGAAAAACAATACTTGTCTGTCACGCAAAGTTGATTTTAGGATACTTTGCACATTTCCTATGTGTTCATTTGAAACGAGTTGATCTGCTTCATCAACAATAACAGTGGACACTTCATGCATTTTCATTTTTTTCAATTTAATTAATTCAACGATGCGCCCTGTCGTACCAATTACAATTTGCGGACGCTCTTTTAACTTTTCTATCTGTTTCTTAACATTAGCACCGCCAATAAAAGAGGCACTCTTAATCGCTGTCCCTTTTGTCCACTTACGAACTTCCTCAGATATCTGCATAACGAGTTCACGAGATGGCGCAAGTATGACAACTTGGATCCCATTCTTCGATTCATCAAGCTTATTAAGTACAGGTAATAAATATGCAAGAGTTTTTCCGGTTCCGGTCGGTGATTCACAAATAACATCTTTGCCTTCTAAAATAGCTGGTATTGATTTCTCTTGAATACTTGTCGGTGCTTCAAATCCTGATTCCTTCCAAACATTCTGAAGAAACGGTTTTAAGGTTTCTAATTGTGACCAATTTGACATGCTATGTACCACCTTATCTAAAATTACCTATGTATAAGTTTTTTCTTTACTGTAATCACTTCATTCTAAACTATATTCTCTACAAGTACAAAAAAACTACGCATAAAAAGATGCGCAGCAAACTCCTCGAAACATAACAATGTTCTATTACAACTATATTTTTCTAGTTTCTTTTACTTTTGCTGAAGAATCTTGCTTATATGTCCCACTATATTCAACAACTTCTATTTCGCAGTCTGGCCCAATAATCACGTTATTTCCTCGAACCATCTTAGCATGTGTGTTTTCAATTTCAATTTCGTCAGCCTCTACTGTGTCTACTCTTAGTGATGTTGGATACACCGATTTAAATAATTGAAGCAGTCCCTTAGGTTTTTGAATAACCTTTATGTTTTGCCCTCCAATTTCCTTGGCGCGACATTCACCAACAATTATGATATCGATAAGGTCTGCATTCAACAGTCCACCTATCGAGAAGGCTCCTTCCCCCTTAAAGACATCGGCTTCACAATCACCGCCAATTTTCGCTTTCCCTTTAATTCTCACTTCTTCTCCCTCTAGGTTTCCACCTACTGAACCCTTTCCTGAGATCTTCATTTTCTTAACAAATGCATTGTCTTGAATTGTACCCGATCCATCAATTAAAAACTCTTCAAATTCAATTTGACCTTCAATATTTCCACTACCGCTTATATGTCCATTACTACCCTTTAAATTACCGTTTACCGTACCAGACCCGTTTAATCTAAATTCGTTACATTCAACATTGCCGTTAACAGTTCCTTTACCATTGATGCTCACTTTATTAAAGCTGCCACCACTCGAAGAGCCCATACCATTAATAATTAAATCCCCTTGATTTTCTACTTTTACCATTTTTCTAACCTCCGTTTATTCTAATATAGTTCGCAATTCTTCAATTAATCCTGAAAAAGCTATCCGACAAACGATTTTAATGCCTTTTTCAAAAATAACCTCGTTAACGTTTGGTACTATGAAACAAGTGGATACACCCAGCTTACGAATGAGTACTAGTTCTCCAGTGTGCAGTTTTGAATTTTTTAGGTAATCAGTGGTTACCTGGATTACCACTTTTGCTTCATCGAGGTTTATGTCTCCAGATTGTAATAAAGTTTCAGCAAGATACACTGTAAGGATATTTTTAAATGTAAATTGATCTTCCATTTCTCCTACGCTCTCTAGATACAAATTCATTGTAGTCAGGGAACCGAGGCCACGTTTTACAACTTCTTCTTTACTTAAATTCACTTCCTTTACATTCGGAGAGAACATTGAAGCCAGTTCATCAAGTGACAGATTTTCTTTCATTTTCTGTATTTTATCTATCCGCTCAATAATCTTTTCTTTCGGAAAAAATGTCTCCTGACCTGTAAAAGTTGACTTCCGGATAAACCATTCCTCTGGTATTAAGTCCTTTCTCTTCCATCTATACAGCTGCCCATACGAAATACCGGTTTGTTCAAGTAGTTCTTTTTTCGATAAAAGTTCTTCATTCATATAAGACGGCTCCTTTCTATACCTATAATGTAACATAACACTGTTACGTCACGCAATAGAATAACCCTAGTTTTTCCAAAAAAATAAAAAACTGAACTGCAAAAGCAATTCAGCCTTGTTTTTCCCATTCCTATTACCGAACTATCTTGCCCGAGTCATTTTCAATAAACCCTTTAATTTCAGCTTTTGAAAAAAGATTAGAATCACCATGTACAGTATGCTTTAATGCCGAAGCAGCAGTTGCAAAGCTAACCGTTTCTTGCGGTGTCATATTATCAATAATTCCACATAAAACACCTGATGAATAAGCATCTCCACCACCAACACGGTCAACAATCGGGTTAATATCATATTCTTTTGATTGATATAATTGCCCATTTACATAAAAATTCCCCTGTAATCTGTTATGAGACGCGGAAATCACATTTCTAAAGGTTGAATATAAATACTTGATATTGGGATACTTCTCATTGATTTTTTCATAATAATACTCAAGCTGTTCATTCTTCTGTAACACATGATCAACTTTATCAATATTCAAAAAGTGGATGGCATCCAATTCACCACAAGAACAAATATCAACATAAGGTAAAAGCTCTGCAAATGCAGCTCCAGCCTCTTGTTGGCTCCATAGCTTTGCTCGATAATTGAAATCAAAGCTTGTTTTCACACCTAATTCTTTTGCCTTCTGTAAAGCGACTAAAGTTAGTTTTCTTACATTTTCTGATAATGCAGGAGTAATTCCTGAAACATGAAACAGGCCTGCTCCCTCTAAAATCTCGGAAAGTGCTACATCCTCTATGAATATCTGTGAAAAGCTTGAATGCTTTCGGTCATATGTAACCTGTGCGCTTCTTTCTCCTACTCCAGACTCTAAGTAGTATGTACCTATTCGCTCACCACCCTTTTGAACGTAATCGGTACGAACGCCAAATGAACGTAAATGTCTTTCTGCAGCTAAGCCGAGAGGGTTTTCTGGTATCTTACTTACGAAATATACATTGTAACCAAAATTCGCGAGTGAGACAGCAACGTTTGCCTCTGCACCTCCATAATGTAATGAAAGCTCACTAGATTGACTAAGACGTTCTCCAGTAACGGTTGATAAACGGAGCAATATCTCTCCTAAAGTCACAATTTTTTTCATAGATTACGCTCTCTTGCTTCTTTAACTTTCGCTACATATTGTGAAGCATACTCTGTAATCTTTTCAAATTCACCCGTCTTAGCTGGAGCTACTAAGTTGCCGCCAACTCCAACTGCTACACACCCATTCATAATCCACTGATCGACATTTTCCAAACTAACTCCACCTGTCGGCATTATATTAACCTGTGGTAGTGGTGCTTTAACCGCTTTCACAAAATCGGGTCCAAATGCGTTACCTGGGAACAGCTTGATGATGTCTACTCCAGCCTCCATGGCTTGTTTCATTTCAGTAATTGTCATACAGCCTGGCATATAAGGGACTTGGTATAGGTTGCATAATTTAGCTGTTTCTTCGTCAAAACTCGGACTTACTACAAACTGGGCCCCTGCTAATATTGCGATTCGTGCAGTCGTCACGTCGAGTACTGTTCCAGCACCAATGACAGCCTCACTATTTTTATAGATTGAAGCTAATTCTTTAATAACTTCATCTGCACCTTGAACGGTAAACGTCACTTCTATTCCTAAAATACCGCCATGGATACATGCATCTGAAATCTTAACTGCTTCTTCTTTTGACTCCGCCCGAACTACCGCTACAACTCCACAATCTGATAATCTAGTCAGTACTTGTAACTTTTTCATGACTGCCTCCAGCTTTATCTTAATTTCCTATTTGGAAATTAATGATATTATATGGAAATCTTTAAAACTATTATATATAATTATGAAAGGGATTACAATATAGAGATATCATAGCAAGGGAGCTTTCATGGATACTACTAAACAACTATATGGAACTGTACTTTTAAAAGCTGACAAAATATTAAATTACTTATCTTCCGTTGAACAACCACAAAGTCTACAACAAATCGCAAAAGAAACTGCATTAACGAGTTCCACTGCCTTAAAAATATTAGATACACTTCAGTATATTGGATATGTCAAAAAGGATGATGAAACGAAGAAGTTTAGTATAGGGACTCGTATCATCCAATACGCAAATAAGGCGATAAATCAGGCACAAATAAAAGATATTGCACAACCATATTTAGAAATACTTCGAAAACAAACAACCGAAACTGTGCACCTTGGGATGCTTGATAAGAATAAAATTGTTTATATTTCAAAGTTAGAGAGCTATAACCCTGTTGCTCTCTACTCTAGCGTTGGAAAATCCATTCCACTCTATTGTTCGGCAATGGGCAAATCAATTTTAGCCGATTGCTCTAACCAGGAAATTGATAACTATTTAAATGAGAATGAGTTACTTCCGAAAACAGTCAATACCATTACAACAAGAGAAGAATTTTTTGAAGAAATAAACCTCATTCGTAAAAATGGCTATGCATTTGATAATGGTGAGCATGAGCTGGATATTTTTTGTGTTGGTGCAAGTATTACTGTAAACGAGCAAAATTTTGGGGCTTTTAGTGTAAGTGTTCCTAAATACAGAATAACAGATGAGTTCGTAGAAAAAATAATTGAAGAAGTTTTAATTTGCAAGAAATCAATTGAAGATAAATTAATGTAAGTCAAATACTCAGAAAGGGTTGAAGATTCTCGATACCTTCAACCCTTTTACTAACTATTATTTAAATGCCATTGCGGCAAGTACTGCTTTTTTCCAACCTGCGTACAAGTCTTCTACTTGTTGACCTTCCATCTTTGGTGTAAAAGTACGGTCCATTTTCCATTGTGCCGCAATTTCAGCTTGATCCTTCCAATATCCAACTGCAAGACCTGCTAAATATGCTGCTCCCAATGCAGTTGTTTCTTGAATCATTGGTCTTTCAACAGGAACTCCAATCATATCACTCTGGAATTCCATTAAAAAGTTATTTTTAACTGCTCCACCGTCAACACGTAGTGTTTTTAATGATATACCCGCATCTGCCACCATTGCTGTTAAAACATCTCTTGTTTGATAAGCAAGTGATTCAAGTGTCGCACGGATAAAATGTTCTTTTGATGTTCCTCGTGTGAGACCGAAGACAGCCCCTCGAACGTCACTATCCCAATACGGAGTTCCAAGACCAACGAAGGCAGGTACAACATATACACCACTAGTTGATTCAACTTTGGCAGCATAGCTTTCAGTGTCATTTGCATCCTTAACCATACGTAGTCCATCACGTAACCATTGTATTGCAGATCCAGCTACAAAAATACTGCCCTCTAACGCATACTCAATTTTACCGTTTACTCCCCATGCAATCGTAGTCAATAATCCATGGCTTGAGTTCACGGCTTTTTCACCGGTATTCATTAGCATAAAGCAGCCAGTTCCATATGTATTTTTTACCATACCTTCATCATAACATGCTTGACCAAATAAGGCTGCCTGTTGGTCGCCGGCTGCTCCTGCAATTGGCACTTCTTGACCGAAGAAATGATGTGATGCTGTGTGCGCATAAACGTGAGAGGAAGGACGTACCTCAGGTAGCATGCTTTTAGGAACGGATAGATGCTCAAGAAGCTCTTCATCCCATTTTAAGTCATGAATGTTATACATCAGTGTCCTTGAAGCGTTTGAATAATCCGTGACATGAGCCTTTCCACCTGAAAGCTTCCATATAAGCCACGTATCAATTGTCCCAAATAATAATTCACCTTGTTCAGCTTTCTTACGGGCACCAGCTACATTTTCCAGTATCCATTTTACCTTTGTTCCAGAGAAATAAGGGTCAATTAGTAAACCTGTTTTTTGACGGAATGTATCTTGTAAACCATTCGCTTTAAGCTCTTCACATATTTCAGTGGTTTGGCGTGATTGCCATACAATTGCGTTATAGATTGGATGACCGGTTTCTTTTTCCCAAACAACAGCTGTTTCACGTTGATTTGTGATACCAATTCCAGCAATTTGCTTTGCCTTAATGTCAGCTTCAGATAAAACCGTTGCCATTACCGATAAAATCGATCCCCATATCTCATTTGCATTATGCTCTACCCATCCTGGCTTAGGAAAGATTTGAGTAAATTCCTTTTGAGCTGTATGTACAATTCCACCCTTTTGGTTAAATAGAATTGCTCGGGAACTTGTTGTTCCCTGATCTAATGATAAAATATATTGTTCCATTAATGGTCCTCCTTGCCTTACATAGATTCAACATCTAGCATCAATGTTGACTTCACTGAGTCTTTCGCTTACAACTTATAGTTTCGTAAAGTAAAAGGAAATACCTATCCAAGGCGGATAGGTATTTTCGTAACGCTCTTAGTTTTCCTATTCAGAGTCTATAATCTATTAATGACGAATTCAAATTCCATATTTTGGTCTGGCTTGATTAGGAACTCGTCGTGTACAGGTGCTCCCCAGCTATCATCTCCACCTACACCCATCTGTCTTCCTGCAACAGTGATCACTGTATAGTGTACATTCGGTAGTTCATGATGATGTTGTGCATTTTCGAGTTCAAATGCTGTGTAAGGAGATACCGTACATTCCACCGGGAGATTCGCAGAAGAAACTTTAATACCCTCACCAATCGGGTTAGACACCTTCACCCAACGAACTCCAGTACGATTTCCTGATTCTTGTGGCATAAGGTAACTCGAGACGTTTTCAGAGACAGTATTTTTAAAGATTCCCAGTTTAGCTCCCTCTGCACGATCTATATAATTTTCCTCAGGTCCCATTGCATACCATTCAAGTTTATCATAATCAGAAGGTACCTTAAATGATAGCGCAAAGATTGGCATTTGAGGTAAATCCTTGACGCCACGGTATACTGTTCGAACACGGACGCTTCCAGTAGAAGCAACAGTATAGTACACCTTCACCTCGAGGTCTTTATGAATAGAGAAATGATAAGTGAATGCAATTTCTGCTCCTTCATCTGTCTCTCTTACATCAGTAGCAACACATTTTCGAGCTAAGCTAGCAGCAAACCATACACCCGAGTCAAATCCTTGAGAGAACCCTCTATCATTGTCAGTTGTAGCACGCCAGAATAATGGAGCTGGTGGACTAGAAATCATTTCCTTACCTGCATATTGAAGGGAAACTAAGCTTCCAACTTGTTTAGAAAAGATAACGCTAAAGTCTCTACCGTGCACCCCAATATTGACGTCTCCAACAACTAACCTAGCCTTATCCGCAGTTTGAACTTGCTTGTTTGGTTTATCGACTTTATAGATATATTGTCCAAATGCAATTTCATGTCCTGCTTCAGCCCATTGGGTACTTTCCTTTAATTTAAAGGATGCTTCAACACAATATTCTCCTGCATTCAAATCAATTCCTTCAGGCCAATCAAATGTAATTCGCTCCTCTGATTGTGGATTTACGATTACTTGTTTTGAAGCGCGGTACACTTCATGTCCTTCATGGAATAATGCATATTCGAATGTATAATCGTCTGTATCTATGAAAAGATTATCGTTTACAATCAATACACCTTTTTGGTCTGGTGTAAGCTTTAGGTTTTGGTATAAATATTTCACTTCTTGCATTTTCGGCGAAACTTCACGAGTAGCATAAACAATACCATTTGTTGAGAACCCATAATCGGTTGGTCTGTCACCGAAGTCTCCACCATATGCTAAATACTCATTCCCATATCGATCTTTGTTATATAATGCTTGATCCATGTAATCCCAAATGAAACCACCCTGATACATTGGGTATTTGTTTTCTAGATCAGTGTATTTATTCATTCCACCAACTGAATTACCCATAGCGTGCATATATTCACAGCTAATATATGGCTTTTCTGGATTATCATTTAAATATTCTTCAATATCAGCAGGTTTTGCGTACATTCTGCTTTCCATGTCACTAGTATCGTTATAATCTCTATTATGGAAAACTCCCTCATAGTGAACGAGACGACTTGGGTCAACAGATCTGAAGTAATTAGAAACGTTTAGGATCACTTCACCAGCATAAGCTTCATTTCCACAAGACCAAATAACAATAGATGGGTGATTTTTATCTCGTTCGTACATTGAAATTGCACGATCCATTACAATATCCTGCCACTCAGGCTTGTTTCCAGGGATATTCCAAGATGGCTCAACGACTCCCATCTTTTGCCAAGAACCATGTGTTTCTAGATTCATTTCATCTATTACATATAGACCATATTCATCACATAATTCATACCAAAGTGTTTGATTCGGGTAATGCGATGTGCGGACTGAATTAATATTATTTTGCTTCATTGTCTTAATGTCCCAAAGCATATCTTCTTTTGTAATCGTGCGTCCTGTACGAGGGTTAAACTCATGACGGTTAACACCCTTAAACATGATACGCTTGCCATTAATACACATGATTTTATTAATCATCTCAAATCTTCTAAATCCAACTCGTTGGGGGATAACCTCCACAATCGTACCACCTGGATTGTAGATTTGAATGTATAACGTATATAAATAAGGTGCTTCAGCGCTCCAAAGCTCAGGCTTATCAACCTCAAACGTAAATACTGCAGTATTACCTTCAACTTGGAAAGAAGTATTTGCGACGGTATTATCCTGATGATCAACTAGTTCTGCAACTACCTTCGCTCCAGCTGGTAATTCAGAAAGAAAATCAAGGCTTCCGTGTAATGTTCCAACTGAGTATGTTGAATCTAGTTCAGCACGGACATGGATGTCCTGCGCATGTATTTCCGGTACAGTATATAAGTAGACATCTCTAAAGATTCCCGAGAATCTCCAAAAGTCCTGATCCTCCAGCCAGCTGCCGGTACTACGTTGGTAGACTTCGATTGCTAATTTGTTTTCTCCATTTACTAGATAAGGAGTTAAATCAAATTCAGATGGAGTAAAAGAATCTTCACTGTATCCAACAAATTTTCCATTAATCCAAACATAAAAAGCTGATTCTACACCTTGGAATGAGATATATACAGGTTTGTTTTCCATATTTTCTGGAATCGTAAAATATTTCACATAGCTTCCTACTGGATTATGGTCCATTGGAATTTCTGGTGGACGAATATCATTACTCCCATCCCATGGGTACATCGTATTTACATATTGTGGCCTTCCGTAGCCTTGTAACTGGATATGGCCGGGTACTGTAATATCGCCCCAGCTAGAGCAATCAAACTCTTCCTGATAAAATGATTCAGGTCGATTTGCTGGATTTATCGAATAACTAAACTTCCAGTTTCCATTTAACGAATATCGTAATGGCATTGATTCTTTTCTCTTTGCTTCCTCTACTGTCTCATAGTAAAGGTGATCTGAATGCGCTGGAAGTCGATTTACAGCAAAAACCTGCAAATCAGAAAGCCAGCTAAGTCTTGGCAATGTTGTCATAATACTTTACACGTCCTTTTACATACTTGTTCAAAACCCAATTATTTTACGGCACTACCTAACATACCAGAGATAAAGTGACGTTGAAGTGATAAGAAGAAAATAATAATTGGTACAGTTGCTAGTGATACACCAGCCATTACTTGTCCATAATCAATACGAGATAAACCAAATAGAGATGATAATGCAACAGGGAATGTATACATATCTGTCGAGCTAACCGCAATCAATGGCCATAAAAAGTTGTTCCATTGATACATAAACAAGAATATAGCGGTTGCTGCCAATGCTGGTTTCATTGATGGAAGAACAATCTTCCAGAAAATTTTCCATTCACCTGCTCCATCAATTCGAGAAGCCTCAATAAGTGCAGTTGGGAAAGCCAACATATTTTGGCGCATTAGGAAAATCGCAAATGGATATGCCAGGTTTGGCAAAATTAGAGCTTGATATGTGTTTAACCAACCTAATCCTGCCATCATTTTAAACAATGGAATTACTGTTGCATGGTATGGAACCATCATGGAAACTAGGAAAATCGTAAAAATTACATTTCTTCCTTTAAAGCTAAACTTTGCAAATGCATATGCTGCCATTGTACAAATTAATAGTGCCAAGATTGTATAAACAATTGATACGAAAAGTGAATTGAACATTACACGCCCAATACCGATTGCTTCATTAAGATTTGTAATATTTTCAACTAATTTACTGCCCGGTAATAGAACTGGTGGTTTTGCAAACATTTTTCCACTTTCATTCGTAGCACCTATAAGAGCCCAATAAAAAGGAAATAATGATACAATCGCACCGATTGCTAGACCTATATATAAGAAAACCTTTTTAACTCCGTTTTTCTTTCTCATTTGTCATCACCTGTTACTTTGAATTGTATAAATGTTAAGATTCCAATTAATACTACGATTACATATGCAATAGTTGATGCATAGCCAAAGTCGAAATAACGGAAACCTGTTTGATATAAATACATCCCAATTGTTAATGTTGCATCACTTGGGCCACCCTTTGTTAATGTAAACGGCTCATCGAACAATTGTAATGTACCAATTGTTGATAGAATTGCAGTAAATAGAATAACAGGCTTTAATTGCGGAATTGTAATCGAGAAGAATTGGCGTACTTTTGATGCACCATCTATACTTGCTGCTTCATACATGTCCTCTGGAATATTTTGCAGGGCCGCTAAATAAATTACCATATTATATCCAACCCAACGCCATGTCATAGCTAATATTAATGCTGCTTTTGCCCAAATAGGATGTGATAACCAAGGAATTGCATCCAATCCAAGCCATGTTACGAATTGATTAATAATACCATCATCCATTAGCATGATTGAGAATATAATTGCATACGCAACTAATGAGGTAACAGCGGGTAAAAAGAATGAAACACGAAAGAAACCTTTAAGCTTTAGTAATGCCGAGTTCATTAAAGTTGCAACAATAATTGCTAAAAATAGCATTAATGGAACTTGGATAATCATAATGATAAATGTATTTTTTAGAGCAGTTAGAAAAATAGAATCACTTAGTAGTCGTTTGTAGTTCTCAATTCCATTAAATACATAAACTCCTCCTTCACTTGTTTGGAAACTCAAGATTAAGGAAGAAATAATTGGATACACCATAAAGATAGCAAATAGGATTACTGCAGGTGCTATAAATAAATACGGTGCCAATTTATGCGATTTAAATTTACCTTTTGTTGATATTGCTTCTGTTGACTTCATGTTCGATCTTCTCCTTTAAAGGAACAAAAATTAACTTGAAAAAGCTATGGCGCCCGTCTATTGGTAACAGGCATAAGACTAGTGCTAGCAGAAAGCACTTTACCTTCTGTAGCGATTGGCGGTTACCTCGAGCCGAATGGCTTGAAGCTAAAAACCAACAAACTAGGTTCAAATTATGATACTTACTTATTTGTTTGAAAAAAATGAGAGACTTAGATGACCTAAATCTCTCATTCTATTTTCTTAGTGCGAATTAATCTCACGTTCTGTACGGTCTTTTAGACGTTTAGCTGCTTCTTCAAGAGCAGTTTTAGCGTCCTTACCATTAAATACATCTGCTTGTGCTTTTACCGCTTCATCAAAACCGATTGAATAATCTTCTGTGTAATTCAGAGAAGGAATATCTTTCATTTCGTCTCCGAATAAAGTCCAAATCTCTTGTCCTCCAAAGAATTCAACTCCAGCTGTGAATGCTTCGTTATCGTATACAGATGATAATGAAGGGAATAAACCATACTTTTCCATCGATACTAATTGTGCATCAACATCTGTTGAGAAGTATTCCATAAATGAATATGCTTCTTCCTTGTTCTTAGTTGCAGAAGGAATCATCCATGCGCTACCACCTAAGTTAGCTGCTCTGTTTCCACCTTCTTCAAAAGCTGGAAGTGGGAATACACCCCAATTTCCGTTTGAATCAGCTGCTTGATCAATGATTGTTCCATAATACCAAGCACCAAATGGAATTGTTGCTACAGAAGCGTCAATAGTAGCAGATACAGTACCGTTCCAACCATCTACGTTTTTAATTAGTCCTGCGTCATCCAATTTTTTGTGCATTTCCATAGCTTTTACAGCTGCTGGATGTGTAAAGTCAATATTACCTTCTGCATCAAAGTAGTATGCACCTTGTTGGTTTAACATCATACGGAATGTTGCATCATCTTTGAATTTATCAATTGGTAGCATTTGAGCTCCAGTTGCTTCTTTGATTTTCTTACCAGCTTCTAAGTACTGATCCCATGTTCCGATTTCCTCTGGGTTAACACCAGCTTGTTCGAATAAATCACGACGGTAGAATACCCCTGTTGGACCAGCATCAAATGGCATTGCATAAAATGTGCCATCAATTGAAGCTAGATCATTTTTGAATGATGGGAAAAGATCTGTTTTCTTATCAAATCCTTGTTCAGTAAGGTTTAGGAAACCTTTTGGGAATGCATTTACATACCCGCCAATACGGTCATCTTCAACTAAAACGATATCAGGTAATCCTACACCACCTGCAGCAAGACCAGTTGATAACTTGTCATAAACATCAAGACGACCAATATCCTCTACTTTTAATTCAACATTTGGGTGATCTTCTTTATATACTTCAAATGCTTCTTCAAGTGCCCCTACGTTTACATTCCAAGCCCAAGCCGTTAATGTAACCTTATCACCATCTGAAGATTCACCATTGCTGCATGCTGCAGCAAATACTGTTAACACTACAAGCATCATAAGAAACTTCCAAGTTTTCTTCATTGCTTAAATCCCCCTAACAGATATTTTTTTATGTAACCGATTAAATAAGCGATTACACTTTTTTTGTTTGCAACAAAACTATATGTGTTTAATGTTGTATGGCTTCGTAACCACATCTGAAAACACTTATATGGTTTCGTGACCACATCCGACTAATTTATATAACTGACCCATATAAATCACTATGCATTCTGGCTTCGTAACCACATTCATCTGTGATCTATAATTTGGCACTATGTAAATAAGAAGGACGCCCTTGTGGTTTCGTAACCACAGACTTGTTACAGTTGTCATTTCATAGTAAGAACAAGTACAAGTAGACGCTTACATTTTTGTCATTTTATAAAATCCAACCAACATGGTTTCGTGACCATATTGATGAGGTACTTGTCCAACTTTGACAGCTATAGACTCGAGACCACATTAAGTACACACACGTATTAGATACAAACATTTTATACAACAATTCAAATATAAAGCTATTTTACAAAAAAAATGAAAACGCTTTACATGGTAAAGTATATTACTATATTAATAACTTGTCAATCTAGTTTGTTCAAAAAGTCGTCACAATACTTTTTCTTTTATTTCCCTTACAGATTCTCTGACTACTAATTGTGGAACATACTCAATAGACTCTATTTCAGTTACCCCATTAAGCTGTTGAAGCAAAAGTTCCATTAACGAACGTCCAATCTGCCTTTTTGGTATATTTATCGTAGTCAAAGCAGGATTAAACATTCTTGCAATCTCAACATCGTCAAATCCAGAGACTGAAACATCTTCTGGCACACGAATACCTCTCTCATTTAGAGCGCGGATTGCCCCAATTGCCATTAGGTCATTACATGCAGCTATTGCCGTGAATGGAATGTTTTTCTCTAGTAATTCAACTGTTTTTTCGTATCCGGATGATAATGTATCCTGCCAGTTTGGAACATAAAGCAAATAATCCGGATCAAGTGAAATGCCTTTTCCAGTAAGAGAATCAGCATATCCGTGGAACCTTGGATTTTCTTTTACCCCATCTATGCCGTCTCTTGAATATCCAAGATAGACAATTTCCTTATGACCGTTCTCAAGCAAGTAATTGACTGACTTCTTCATCGCTTCATACAAGTTAACGCTTACATTCGGAACAGTAGTTGGATAGCCTAAATCCCAGTAAACAGCTGTTGGTATTCGTTCCTTAACCTGTTGGAAATCAACAACGTCGATAAATTCAGATTCAGTCAATATAATCAATCCATCATAAAAACCTTCGTATACAAGATTTAATAGTTTTTCTCTCTCTAGGCTAGTGCTATAAATTGAAAAAGTATAGCCATTTTCAATAACAACCTCTTCAATTCCTTGTACAATTTCAGCATAAAATGAGTTACTTAGGCCATGGGTAATACAAGCTACCTGTCCAATTTTTTGTGTACGTAAACTCCTTGCAATTCGATTCGGAACATATTGCAGTTCCTTTATTGCTGCCAGAACCCGTTCCCTCACATCTTCTGAGACGTAGCCATTATTATTTAGCACTCTTGAAACCGTTGTTGGTGATACCCCAGCCAGCTTTGCAACATCATCTCTTGTAGATTGCATACTCTCAAATCCTTTAACTATTTTTATAGATTAATAATAATCATGTTTGTAGAAAAAAAGCAATAACAGTATAAGGAATAAAAGGCCGCACACTTTGCGGCCCTCTCTTTTATTCCACAGCACTTAATTTATAAATCCTAGAAGTAAAATCTCCCTTTATGCGATTTACTGAACTCTCCGCTCCAGAAAATTCTTTATCCAGGAGTAACCCGACATTTTGTAACTCATCTCCAAAGTAGGTAGTGTCGCGGCCATTAATTTTGTATTCAACATTTGAATCTAGACCTTTAAGCAATAGGTGACTAAAACCAGGATTTGGCCTTGCCAGTACTCGATAATAGCCAACTAGTGCCTCTCTCCTGTCCTGTGAAACGACCATCCAGCTTGTCACGTTGCCATCCCCCTCAAAAGGACTTTGCAATCGGAAGAATGTCCCCTGCATAATTAGATTTCGGTGTTCTTTATAAAAATTAATTTGTTGTTTCATGATTTCTTTTTCTTTGTCGGTCATTCTTGTTACATCAAGTTCATATCCAAACATCCCAAAATAAGCAACATCAGCTCTCATATCTATATCTGTAACTCTACCGACTTGATGGTTTGGAACTGCCGATACATGGGCTCCCATGGAACTTAATGGATATACCAGGGAAGTACCGTATTGAATTTTCAATCTTTCGATTGCATCAGAATCATCGCTTGTCCATGTTTGTGGAGCATAATAAAGCATTCCAGGGTCAAAGCGATTTCCTCCTCCTGCGCACGATTCGAATAAAACATGTGGAAACTTTGCAAGTAATCTTTCATAAAGGTCATATACTCCCAAAATATAACGATGAGCAACTTCTCGTTGTCTTTCTGATGGCAGCTTTAAGGAACCAACTTCCGTCATATTTCGATTCATATCCCATTTTACATATGATACTGGTGCATCACTAAGGATTGCAGACATTTTTTTATAAATATGATCCACTACTTCTTTTCTAGAAAAATCAAGAACAAACTGATTTCTTCCGTGAGATAATCTTCTATCTGGCACTTGTATTAGCCAATCAGGATGCGCCTTATAGAGTTCACTTTCCTTCGAGATCATTTCAGGTTCAAACCATAATCCGAATTTTAATCCTAAGCTTTCGATTCTTCGTGCTAAACCCTCTACACCATTAGGTAGCTTTCTCTTATTAGAGAACCAATCGCCTAATGAAATTGTATCGTCATTTCTTTTTCCAAACCAACCATCGTCCAGGACAAAAAGCTCGACACCTACTCTTTGAGCTTCTTCTGCAATGGAAACAATCTTTTCTTCGTTAAAATCGAAATAAGTTGCCTCCCAGTTATTTATTAAAACGGGTCTCTCCCTATCTCTCCACTCACCTCTTACCAAGCGTTTTCGGTAAAGCGTATGAAAGATGTTACTCATCTCATTTAAACCGTTTTCAGAATATACCATCACAACCTCAGGGGTTTGGAAGCTTTCCCCATTTTCAAGGAGCCAGCTAAAATCAAATGGATTTATCCCCATAGTTACCCTCGACACATCATAATGGTCAACCTCAACCTGCGCAAGGAAGTTCCCGCTATATACCAAGCTAAACCCATACACCTCACCACTATGCTCAGTTGTTTCTGGTCTTTTTAGAGCAATGAATGGATTTTGCTGACTACTACTTGCTCCTCTTGTTGAGGATATTGCTTGAATTCCTTTTTCTAGTTTTCTTGTCTTAAGATGACGCTCCCTGATCCATGCACCTGAAAGCTGTATCATCTCGAAATTGGCATCTCGAAGGTCAACACTTGTACTAAGCACTCTAGTAAGTGAAAGCTTTTGAGAACCAAAATTGCTAATCTTAGCACTTCTAGTAATCACATTTGTATCTTCAAATACTGTATAAAGCAACTTTATTTCCGCCTGTAACAAACGATCTTCTAATACCACCTCTAATGTGGTTGCTTCTTGATCATTCTCAACATATGTCGCTGGCAGACCTACAAGATTTGGTTTCCCTTGCAAAATAGTATGTGATTTATATTCAAAATTTGTAATTCTACTGCCATTCTCCTGTAGAATTTGGAATGCAGGTTCACGGAAATCTGTTGTTCCAAATGAAGGGTATTCTTGCATCGTAATATCTAGTGAAAACTCGTGTTCTCCTTCATATACTGCCGGTGTATAGCCCCTTGACTGCAATCGAAATAGGTGCGAAAAATTGTCACGGTGACGAATCCTTTTGCCATAATACAAATGACCTAACTGGTTATTAGGTAAGACTGTGAAAATATAGCTTACATTATTTGCTTGTAAGTGAAACTCATTTGTAATTTCATTGTAAAGAATTGGCACTTAATAACCTCCCAGCCAATATTTTTATATCAACGATTGAATAATAACAAATTACTATCCTATTTCCAACTCTAACTCCACCTTACCATTATATAAATCTACTATCCCTCTTAAAAAATCCACGTACTATCGCAACATTCGTAACGGAATTTACTTTTTAATAAAATAAAATATTTTTTTGTTATTGACTGAACATTTTTACTTTGCTAATATATCAATATATTAAAATTCGATGACGAGAAAGAGTACGTTAAGATGTCTGTTCCCCAGAGAGTCGACAATTGCTGAAAGTCGATGTTCAGAGCTTATCCGAAAATCATCTCCGAGATGCAAAGCTGAAATAAGTAAGCTTTGACGGGTTGTCCGCCGTTACGATGGAACACGTATGATTGTACGTTGACTGAGTGCCGTTGCTTTTTTTGATGCATCGGAATATGGGTGGTAACGCGAGCATAAACTCGTCCCTTTTTATAGGGGCGAGTTTTTTTATTTTACAAAAATAGTTAAAGGGAGAGATTTAAATGAAAAAGCTTGATACTTTGTTTGTCGGATTTATGTTATTTTCAATGTTCTTTGGAGCAGGTAACCTGATTTTCCCGCCATTTCTTGGTGCAGGATCGGGTACAAATTATTGGCTTGCGATGGCAGGTTTTGTTGTAACAGGAGTAGGTCTACCAATTGCCGTTATTTTTGCTGTTTCACTTGTAAAAGGGGGAGCACAAGCAATGGGAAATCGTGTTCACCCTGTCTTCAGTACAGCGTTTATGGTAGCTGTTTATCTATGTATTGGACCGTTTTTGGCTATCCCGAGAAATGCGAATGTAGCATTTGAGATGGGGGTTACACCATTCTTAGGTGATTCCGTAAATACTGCTCTTGTTTTACTTTTATTTTCTGTAGTATTTTTTGGTCTTGTGTATTTCATTAGCCTAAATCCTACCAAGATGGAAAAGTATATGGGGCGCTTTATTGCACCATTCCTGTTATTATCAATGGTTGTTTTACTAGTTGTCGGCTTTATTAAGCTTGATGCTCCTTTCCAAGCACCAACAGAGCAATACCAGTCAGGTGCATTTTTTACTGGTTTCTTAGAAGGCTATAACACAATGGATGCACTCGCTTCATTGGCCTTTGGAATTGTTATTCTGACTGCTATTCAAAAAAGAGGAGTACAAGGAAGAAAAAATGTAACTGGTTATATGTTTAAAGCAGCGTTAGTTGCTGGAGTATTGCTTGCTGCAGTCTATGTAGGCCTAGGTTTACTTGGGGCTCGAATGGCAGCTAACGGCGTTTTTGAAAATGGGACCGATATTTTATCACATACTGCAACTTTATTACTTGGTAATAGTGGTACAGCTTTACTTGGTCTCATTTTTACTTTAGCTTGTTTCACAACTGTTGTCGGTTTAACAACTGCTTGCGGGCACTATTTTTCAAAGCTTCTTCCTAGATTTAGTTACAAAACAGTAGTCTTAGTAGTTACTTTAGTTGGATTCACGCTTTCTAATTTAGGTTTAGCTCAAATTCTTAGGGTTTCAGTTCCGTTTCTAGTGACCGCCTATCCATTAACAATCGTCTTGATCACATTAACCTTTTTCAGTCGATATTTTTCACATTCTAAAGCGGTTTATGGATGGTCAATTTCTTTAACAGGAGTATTTGCAGTATTAAGTGGTGTTGCTGCCTTTGGACTGGATTTAGGCCCACTTCAATCACTTAGAGAAGCCCTGCCACTTTCTTCTGCTGGACTAGAGTGGGTTGTGCCTGCTCTTGTTGGTACACTTGTGGGTCTCGTACACAGTAAGTTTAGTCCGGGAACTCAGGTGGCTAAAGGAATAGTGGAAAAGGCATCTTAAAAGAACACAAAAAATGTGTCCTTCGTTTTAAAATGAAGGACACTTTTCTTTTTTTAAATTGCCCCACGGTCTACCTCATAAAGTTGACGGTATCGCCCATTGTTTTTAAACAATTCTTCATGAGCACCGTTCATCACAATTTCTCCTTTGTCTAAAAAGATAATATTGTCCATTTGCTCAATTTGTATCAAATGATGGGTAATCCAGATAACCGTTTTGTCTTGTAATGTTTCAAATATAGTTTGAATCAGCTGATTTTCAGTTTGTGGGTCAAGACCCACTGTAGGTTCATCTAATACCACAATTGGTGTATTTTTTAATAGAATTCGAGCTAATGCGATTCGTTGGCGCTCACCCCCTGAGAACCGTTGTCCAGCTTCTTCCATCTGTGTATCAATCCCATGTGGTAATGAAGAGATATAGGATGCTAGTCCTACCATGGTAATCGCTTGCTCAACTTCCTGACGTGTCGCTTGTTGATTTCCCAGTCTAATATTATTTTCAACCGTTGTCGCAAACAAATACGGTTTTTGATTTAACACACTAATCACATTGTAAACGTCTTCCTTATATTCATTTGGACAATTAGCTCCAATTGATAAGTAACCAGACGTTGGTATCATTCCCCCTTGTAGCAATTGCAGTAGAGTCGATTTCCCTGAACCGCTTTTACCAAGGAATGCTACCTTCTGACCTTGTTGTATAGTGAACGTAATATCTTTTATTGCATAATCCTTACCGTTTTCATATTTGTAAAAAAGTTGCTTAGCAAATAAATCGAAACTCTGAGTTTCAAGAAAAATCTTATTCTCTCCAGGAGGTTCATGAGAAATATGAGTATCAATATGATGCAATCTTCTTAGAGACTCTTGGTAAGTCGGTACCCTTTCAACTGCATTGGAAAGTGGGATTAAACTTTCTAAAATAGGAAGTGTACCAAGAATAAAAGCAGCTATAAAGGTTGGTGCAAGTTCACCTGCTTGAACTTCATTACTAGCCCAATACCCCATGAAAATAAGAATGATTCCCGTAAAAACCCGCATTTGAAGCTCTCGAGATTGATTCCAATAACGAATTTTTTTATCAATTAGATTTGTATTATTACTTATGTTTTTAAATTCTATTTGAAAGTTTTCCTTCCTCCCGCTTATTATCCAATCCCTTAAACCAAGTACCGCATCAGTCAAATATTGATAGAGTTCCCCTCGTTTTTGCTTTTGATCAATCTGTCTTTTCTTAGATAGATAGAGTGAAACTATTGGATAAACAAACACAATAATACTTAAACAAAATGCCATCCAGAGAGCAAATACCCAATCAAATAAAGATAAAGCTGTCACTGAAAAAAGAAAAACACATAACCCGATCACTGTCGGAAAAATAGTCCGTACATATACTTCTTGTAAATGCTCGATATCATCTGCAAGTGTGCCTAGAATATCTCCCATTTTAAACCTTGACCGGATAAATAATGCTTGCGGTTCTAACATTACATATAACTTAACCCTCATAACAGCAAGTATCTTCAGGACAGTATTATGGCTATTTAGCCGTTCTAGGTAACGTGTAACCGCCTGTGATAATCCAAAGGTACGAACTAATACTATCGGTACATATAATAGTAAAATGTTTTCCGGTTGCTCTGACGCTCTTGTAATTAAATACCCTGAAGTAAAAGTAAGCATCGAACTAGCAAGAACTGTTAAGAAACCAACGAATATTGTTAGAATAATAGGGCGATAGTATTGCTTAATATATGGAGCTATATATTTCTGAAACAGCTTCATGTTGACCTCCTCTTAACTGTGCATTCAGAAGGCGATAATATGCACCTTTTAAAGCAGCGAGTTCTTCATGTGTTCCCATTTCAACAAGCCTGCCCTTATCCAAGACGATTATGATATCCATAGCTCTCATCCAATGCATTCGATGTGTCGCGAAAAATACTAACTTATCTTCTAAAAAAGGTAGAATCATGTTTTTTATGTCAAACTCAGTTTCTATATCTAAATGTGCTGTTGGTTCGTCAAACAATAGGATCGTACTATTTTTCAAGAAAGAGCGAGCAAGAGCAATCCGCTGCTCTTCGCCTCCACTCAAACTCCGACCACCTTCCCCAATTTTTTCATGTAGCCCATTTGGCAGCTGGTCAACTATCTCAGTTAAGCCCGCTTTTTCAATGGCAAGTTGAATTTCCTCATTTGAAGCATCGGGTTTGTACCAGCATATATTTTCGGATAGAGTCCCAGAAAAAATATAGGGATGTTGAGGGATATACACTACCTGGTTAAGCCAGCTTTTTATAGCTAGATGTTCTACTGCTGTCCCATTAACAAAAATGGAACCTTCTGTTGGTAACGACATTCCTGAAAGTATATCGATTAAAGTTGATTTTCCAGCACCAGATAACCCGATAATTCCAACTTTTTTAAAGCCATCCACTGAAAAATGAATATTTTGTATGATAGCCTGCTCACCTGAGTATTTTGATAGATTTTGTACTGATAGTGTACTATCTTCACACCATGTAAGATTGAAAATACCTTTTTCTACTTCAACTTCTTCTTTTTCATCTAGGAAATTCTTAATTAACCTTCCCGCTTCTTTACCATCCATAGTTGCGTGATAATCGTTTCCAAAGCTACGTATTGGTAGGAAGTACTCTGGTGCAAGAATTAGAATTACAAGTGCCGACTGTAAGCCGACATGACCGTTTATAAGCCGCAAACCAAGTTCTACAGCCACTACAGCAACAGCAAGACTTGAAAAAAAGTCTAATGAAAAAGTAGATAAAAAAGCGACTCTAAGTGTACGGTTTGTTGCCTTTCTATATGAATCGCTTACACTTTCAATCGCTTTCTGGTGTGATTTACTAATTCCTAAGTATTTTAATGTAACCAGCCCCCGTAACGAGTCTACAAAATGTCTTGATAATAATTGGTATGTTCCCCACTGGGTTTGGATTTGTTTTTTTGCAACTAGACCTAAAAGAATTAAAAAAACAATCATAATTGGCATAGTTACTACCAATACCGTTCCTGAAAGTATATCGACTGTAAAGAGGTATATTAATAGAATGATAGGAATAAAAAGCATAGATAAAAATCTTGGTATAAATAACTCCAAATATGTTCGGTAGTTAGTTATTCCCTCCAAACAGAGAGTGATCAGATTACCAGATCCATTATTCCCTATGGCTCTTGGTCCAAGTTTAAATAGCTTTTGAATCATTTCTGCTTGTGTAGAGTCAGATATTTGGCTAGCAAAATGATACGTTATCCTTCCCTTTATCCAATCAAGTATATATCGAAGACAAAGCATCCCCAGGAAGAGAAGAAATACAGGAAGGACAGCCGAAAAAGCTGTCCCTTTATATAGGTCTGTAATTGCTTGAGCCAAGAAAATAGCTTGAGCTATGATAGCTACACCTTGTCCAATTGTTAGAAATGCAACGATAGCTACGATTCGCCTAATGCCTCTAGTTTGAAAAAGATACTTATCCATTAATATTCTAAATGCTCCTTATCAGTTACTCGTTTACGGAAAATATAATAACTCCAAATTGTATAAGCCAGTACAATAGGCACCATCGTTCCGGCAACAATTGTCATTAGTTTCAATGAGTAATCTCCAGAAGCGGCATTGTAAATAGAAATATTGAACGCTGCATTAGTCGAGCTAATCAATACATTCGGAAATAGACTAATAAAAAACGATGCTGTTACAAGGAGCAAAATAACTCCTGTAGTGGCAAAGCTCCATCCTTCTCTCTTTTGACGTAGAAAACCAAACAGTATTACATACAAAACAATTGCAACGGCATATAAAGGAATTAGGATTGAACCCTTTTCTATAAATGCATTCGTATAGATAGCTGTAAGTACAACGAACAGGACAATAACGGCTGCACACACTAGATATATTTTTTGTGCCATCTTCCGCGCCCGTTCTCTAAGTGGATCCACAGTCTTCAAGGTTATGAACATTAATCCATGGAGGTAAGCTAAAAGTGTAAAGGCTACTCCACCTACAACTGTGTATATGTTTACGATATCAAAGAATCCTGCAGTCATATTCATGTTTTGATCAATCGGTAATCCCTTAATTAAACTTGAAAACAATACCCCTAGTAAAAATGGAGGTAAAAGACTACCTAGAAAAATAGACCAATCCCATGTTTTTAGCCAACCATTTGTATGCACCTTCCCTCTGAACTCAAAGGCTACCCCCCTTGAAATTAAGGCTAGCAACAGTACTACAAACGGTAAATAATAGCCGCTAAACAAGGTCGCATACCAATGTGGAAACGCAGCAAACATGGCTCCCCCTGCTGTGAGCAACCAAACCTCGTTCGCATCCCAAAATGGACCAATCGTGTTAATTAGAACTCGTTTTTCCATTTCATTACGGGCCAGAAGCTTCGTACTCATTCCCACCCCAAAATCAAAGCCTTCTAAAAAGACAAAGCCAACAAATAAAACGCCTACTAAAACGAACCAAAGCTCACTAAATTGCATTTCTTACCCCTCCTCTACCAAATGGATCAGAAGTGTAAACATCCTCTTGCCCTTTCTCATGAGGCCCTTGCTTAATTACCTTAAGGAACAAGTAAACCATTGCTGCTGCAAGTAAAGAATAGATTAATGAAAAGGAGATTAATGAAAATAAGATTTGGCCTGATGTTACATTTGGAGAAACTCCATCCGCTGTTGTCATTAATCCATACACAACCCAGGGCTGCCTTCCAAACTCAGACATAATCCAACCAAATGAGTTTCCTATGTAAGGTAGTGCAATCCCTGCAATCAACCATTTTAGATAGATATTACTTTTCTCAAGCTTGCCTCTCCATAACAATAACAATCCGATAAAGCTTAATAATATGAGACCTCCACCTGCTGCAACCATAATACGGAAGCTCCAAAACGTTGTTTTTACTGGAGGGATATAATTTCCCTCTCCAAACTCATTTACATATTTTTCTTGGAGTGTGTTCATTCCCTCAATACCTCCCTCAAATTCCCCATATGAAAGGAAGCTTAGTAAATATGGAATTGTTATCTCCATGGTTGTTTCTTTTTCATCTGTATTTATGTTTGCGACCACAGTCCATGGTGCTGGATCTGCACTGTCTTCCCATAACCCTTCTGCAGCTGCCATTTTCATCGGCTGTGCTTCTATTAAATAATTCGCCTGGGAATGTCCTGAAAATGCTATTCCAACACTTGAAATTAAACCTAAGATTAGTGCAATGGTCATTGATGATTTAAAAATTGCAGTATCTTGTTTCTTCAGTAAATACCATGCGCTAATACCCAAGATAAAGAACGCTCCCGTAGTAAATGCACCAAAGATTGTGTGCGGAAAAGCAACCCATACTTTTGGATTCGTAATCACCGCTACAAAGTCATTCATCTCAGCCCGTCCATTCTGAATGGTAAACCCGAGTGGATTCTGCATAAATGAGTTTGCCGTTAAAATCCAAAAGGCGGATAGAGTTGTTCCAATCGAAACAAGCCAAATACACGCTAAGTGAAGCTTTTTAGGCAGCTTATCCCATCCAAAAATCCACAACCCGATGAAAGTAGATTCGATGAAAAAAGCAAGTAATGCCTCAATTGCCAGTGGTGCACCAAATACATCCCCCACAAAACGAGAATAACTGGACCAGTTCATACCGAATTGGAATTCTTGAATAATCCCGGTTACGACACCAACCGCAAAGTTAATTAAAAAGAATTTACCCCAAAACTTTGTCATCGTTCTGTACATTTCTTTCTTCTTCACCACATAAAGTGTTTGCATAATAGCAATAATGAAAGCCAGTCCGATTGATAAAGGTACAAAAATAAAGTGGAACAACGTTGTAGAAGCAAACTGAATTCTAGCAAGAATGATTTCTTCCATGACCCTTACTCCTTTACTCGTATTCTAGCTTCAGTATAGCAATATAGAATTTTTAAATTGTGAGAATTCTGAGAATACATTGTGACATTTATTTTAATAAAAGGGTGGGTAATTTGAGGGATAAATGGTGGTGCAATCCGTTGTCACACTATGTACACAATTTAGAGGAATGTTCTATAGAAGTTCTCTTATCGCGGTAACTATTTGTGGCCATAGTTTCCCTACTTTTCAAGTATTTCAATCAAGGTCAACATATAAGGCTCATAGAGACGGAAATCTGCTGCGCTTCAATCTTGGTAACTCATGAACGGTTCTAGGTTACCGTACTCAACTACTTTCCTCAGTCTCGGTAATTATGAATTACACTATGTTGCCCTTACAGAAAAAAAGAGTAACCCAACATGGGTTACTCTTCTCTACCTATATTTAATCTACTCTGTTTTAATTTCCAGAAGCTTTTGTCTTAATTCAGTTTCCATTGTAGCGAGTTCCAGTTCAGCTTGACGACGCTTGTTTCGTCCTTCTTCTTGAATCCGAAGTGTTTCTTCAAGAGTTGAGATTAGATTTTCTTTTGTTTTCTTCAATGTTTCAATATCAACTAAGCCACGTTCGTTTTCTTTTGCAGTTTCAATTGTGTTGCTCTTTAACATTTCAGCATTTTTCAATAATAGTTCATTTGTTGTTTTTGCTACTTGTTTCTGCGCCTCTACTGCGTTGCGTTGACGAATAAGAGTTAGTGCAATTGCCACTTGGTTTTTCCAAAGCGGAATAGCTGTCATAATGGAAGACTGAATTTTTTCAACAAGTGCTTGGTTTGTATTTTGAATCAGTCGAATTTGCGGTGCACTTTGAATGGTAATTTCCCTGCTTAGCTTTAAGTCGTGAACACGTTTTTCTAAGCGGTCAGCAAACTGAACCATATCATTTACTTCTTGCACCTTCATTTGGTTTTGCGTTATCTCTGCTTGCTTTTTCAGTTCAGGGATGGTTTTTCGATTTAATTCCTCAAGTTTTAATTCACCTGCAGCAATGTAGACATTCAGAGCATCAAAGTAGTCTTTGTTATTCTCATATAGCTTTTCAAGGATTGCAATATCTGAAAGAAGCACATTCTTACTTCTATCTAGTTTTACACTGATTCGATCTATTTGTGCTCCAGTTTTTTGATACTTTGAAAGTACCTCTTGTACAGAATTTGAAATTTTCCCAAACATTCTTGAAAGGACATTACGCTTTTCTACGCTTAATTCTTCAGGTTTCATATCGTCTAGGCGTTTCATTAAATCTGAAATAATTTGTCCAACTTCACCTACATCATTCTTTTGCACATGTTCAAGCATCGTATTAGAAAATGACAATAACTTGTTCTGAGCAGGTGTACCATACGATATCATGGCCTGATGATTAGTAGGATCAATTTGCTCAGCCAACTGAAGGGCCTTTGCTTTATTTTCTTCTGGAAGAACATCAATCAGTCGAATTGGCTTCTCCTCTGTAGGAGAAGAAATTACAACAGGGTTCTCCTCTTCTTCTTTTTGATCATTAAATGGATTTGCAAGTAGGTCATCCATTAGATTTGTCGGCTCTTTATACTTAGGGGATTCACTCATACTTATTACCTCCTGTTTTGGTCAAGAAATTGAGAGTTATTTACATTTTTAGTTGCATTCTTTGCAACGTCGATTTCGAAGTGTAGTTCATCTATATCATTCGATAACATTCTATATAAATCCTTTTCTATTGTTTCAGTTAATTCTTCTAGAACTCGTCGTGTTTCATGTAATGAATGTTCTAGCTCGCTACTTCTTTTGGGCTGTGATGATAGTAAGGCATATTTCTCTGATAATTCAACAGCCGAATCTAAATGTGAGAAGTAAAAACGTTCAGCAAGGTAAAAGCGTCTAGGCTCGCTTTTTGATAGCTTATAAATTTTCTTTGTTACTCTGTGTAAATCCACTCGTTGTTTAATAGAAGGGATATGCCTGATGGTAAGTAACGCTTTATTTAGGCGTGTAATTTTTTTCTCTGCTTCTTGTAGATTCTTCTTTATATACGCGTATTCCTTCCTAGTCAAACGATGTTTCTTTAAAAATATGTGTTTCATGTAAGCTGAACTAAACCAATAGGTTACTCCTCCACCCAAGATGGCATACCCAGAAGAAAGTAGTAACGTTTGATCAAATGTAAATAAACTAACCAATCCAATAGTAAATGAAACTGGAATGGCTATAAAAGATTTAATAATAAAAGCAAGAAACGGATTCATCATATCGACTCCTGTCATACTATCTTATTTATTTATACGATTGAAAAAGAAACAAAGTTTCACTATTATAGTACTTTGTGTTTAGGAAGATTAAGGAAAATCCTATAACTAACTATACAATAAGATATGTATGCTTACTAGGGACCTAGAATTTACAAGATTCTAAGACCTGAGACGTATTTTTTCGTATTTATCATTTATAACGGTTTATTAAACGGACATAAACCCTATTTTTAATAAAATTCTCCAAATGTATGGATTTTTTTAACAATACGTAATATACTACATTATATCACTAATGCACTATTGTACGTAACCACCTGAGGAGGTGTTTCAATGATTTTTAATCAAGACAGCATGAAACCTATATATGTCCAGCTTGCTGAATGGTTAGAAACTGAGATTTTAAGTGGTTCATTATTGGAGGGTCACAAGGTATTTTCTCAGTACCAGCTTGCAGAGATGTTTAATATCAACCCAGCTACTGCTGCAAAGGGGCTAAATTTACTAGCAGATGAAAATATCTTGTATAAAAAAAGGGGCTTGGGGATGTTTGTTACTCCGAATGCTCAACAATTTATTCTTGAGAAAAGGAAGGACCAAATTATGAAAAACCTTGTTCAAGAACTGGTTGCTGAGTCTGAACGGCTTGGAGTAAGTGAGGAAGAGTTGCTATCGATGATAAAAGACGAAAAGAAAAAGCAAAGGGGGACTCATGATGAACGTAATTGAGTGTCAAAACGTTACAAAACAGTATAGAGGTGTTCATGCACTAAACCACCTCTCTTTTACAATTGAACCCAATACAATTACTGGCGTAATCGGAAGAAATGGAGCAGGTAAGACAACACTTTTGAAAATCCTTGCTGGTTTTCACCTCCCAACAGAAGGTGATGTTCGTGTATTTTCTGAAAATCCTTTTAATAATTTAAAAGTATCCTCAAACCTGATATTTATTGATGACAATATGGTTTTTCCACCAGGTCTTACTTTAGTTGAGATATTAGAATCTGCGAGGAGCTTTTATCCAAATTGGGACCATGAAATTGCCAATGGTTTGTTTCAATACTTTGATTTTAATCCGAAACAGTATCATCAACACTTATCAAAAGGCATGAAAAGTACGTTTAATATGATTATCGGACTCTCCTCTCGATGTCCTTTAACCATTTTTGATGAGCCAACTACTGGTATGGATGCATCTGTTCGAAAGGATTTCTATAAAGCATTACTCAAAGACTATATTGAACGTCCTCGAACAATCCTAATTTCCAGTCATCTACTTAACGAGATCGATAGTCTGCTTGAAAATGTTTTACTTATTCGCAAAGGTAAATTAGCGCTTCATCTACCTGTGACTGACTTAAAAGAATATGCAATTGGATTAAGCGGTAAAAAGAACATAATTGATGAGTTTACAAGTAACATGGAAATTATTCATGAAGAATCCTTCGGAAGCGATAGCATTTACACTGTAGTTAAAAATACAACTCCAGACCTTACTAAAGAGAAAGCAAAAAAGCTTGGAATAGACCTGCTGCCCGTCACTACTGATGATTTATGTGTATATTTAACGGCGAAAAATAAAGGAGGAATTAATGATGTATTTAACAGAGGTTAGCCTACTGGAGCAAACCAAAAAGCAGTTTACCTTTAAAGTTAAAGCATTCCTCGGTTCTCTTACTAGTCTACTAACCGTTCAGATTGTAGCGATGCTTTTTTCCCTGAACGGAGTTGGCTCAATGGGTATGGGTGGCAACTCACTCATACTAACTATCAAATCGTTCTCAGGTAATCTCGTATTTTTCTTTTCTATCTTTTGGGCTTTTATAATGGCCATTACATTAACAACAAAACCTTATCGATATATGGACTTTTCATTTGTAACAAATCGTCTAAGCAGTCATCTGTCAACAATTGCTTTATTAGTTTTATATTCGTTAATTGCCAGTGTTACAGCTATGCTTTCTGGAATTCTATTACGTGTAATTATGTACTTTACATTCGATGGAGCAAATATAATCGGAAATCACTTTTTCCTTCCCTTATCTGAACTACTCTTAGGTATTTATATCGGAACATTGTACATTATGTTATTTGCGACTATTGGCTACTTTATTGGGATGTTTGTTCAGATTAATAAACTGTTTGGGTTTATCATTCCAGCAATCATTATTGGGTGGGTTATTATTGAACAAAAAACAATAGATACATTTAGTGGACTAACATTTTTCTTTCATGAACTATCAGTACTTCTCTTCTCTGTAAAGGTATTGGTAACAGTAACAGTTCTCCTTGCCGTTGTAATCATGGTAACAAACCGGTTGGAGGTGCGTAAATAATGTCAACAATTGTAATGTCCATTTTGCCCATACTTATCTTTGCTGTAATCTTTATTTTCTTATATATGATACAACGGAATGCTAGTTTTAAAGGGGTCCGCTTAGTGGTTAGTATTTATATGGGTATCTTACTCTTAGCCACTATACTGTATTACTTCCTACCTGATACTCACTTTGTATGGAATGAGCAGCTTGATAATGGGAAATCACCCCAGTGGGAGCTTGATCGCTATGACGCATTTTATAATGCAGCCATGGACGGAACCATCGAAGATTATGAAGGTGTAAAGAAAAAGGAGACCTGGAGTTTTCCATATCAAGAAAAGGAACTAGATATTACTTCATTGGATAATTTGCAAATATTTACTGTCTTTGAACGAAAAGAAAGCAATGATGATATGATTGAGTTAGCCTATTATGTTGGTAACACTGTATATAAAGGAATTGATACGTATGCAGACCTATCTGGTCCATCTGTGTTGTTACAAGGTCAAGAATTAAGGGTGGATAATCCAAAGGAATACCAACTAACCTTTGCCTCTTTTCATAAGGATTTTGTGATTTCACAATTTAAAGGTAATGGTATAGATGAAGAATTCGATTACAATGAGGTCGACCATCCTGCTGATTTTCAAGTGCTGTATATTAAAATCCCGAAGGATCTTACACTTACTGGGACAGAGTTTGTAAATTATGTTGGTGACCAGGAATAGAAGTACAAAAATAAGACCACACAAAACTAAATTGTGTGGTCCTTACTTTTATTGGTTAACAACAACCTGTTTGTTTTTAACATTTACAAACCGTACTCTTTGAATGTATATCAGTCTCGCAGCCAATCCAACTCCTGCAGCAAGTAGTCCAATTGTTAATCCAATCCAATAACCTCTTGCCCCTAAGCTTGTGAAGTGTGCGAGTCCCCACCCAACTGGAAGACAGATGAGCCAATACGCAATTAAGGTCATCACAAAAGCAATATTAACGTCTTTATATCCTCTTAGAGCTGCCTGCGCGGTCGCTTGGATTGCGTCCGAAACTTGGAAGAATAAGGCGTAAATTAGGAAATGCGCTGTTAATGTAATAACCGCAGATTCTGTTGAGTATAGCCCTGCCACTTCGTAACGGAAAAGTATGACCAACAATCCTGTCACTAGAGCTATCAACATAGAGAGTATAATTCCCATCCAACTGTATACTTTTGCATCTTTGTATCTCTTTGCACCGACCTCATACCCGACTAACACCGTCAATGCCATTGAAATACTAACAGGTATCATGTATAAAAAGGACACAATGTTTAATGCGGATTGATATGCCGCAATCGTTGTTACTGAAAATCTACTTATTAATATGGTAACTACAGCAAACATACTCGTTTCAAAAAAAGTTGAGAATCCCATCGGGACACCTATTTTCAGAATTTCCTTGCTCTTCTCTAATGAAAAGCCTTTAACTCCTGCAAATACCTTAAAGGAAGAAAACGGCTCCTTTACTTTTATTATAATGGCCGTAATCACTACAATTACCCAGTACGTAAAGGCAGTAGCAAAGCCTGCACCCGCTCCACCTAATTCCGGAAATCCCCAGTATCCAAAAATTAAAACGTAGTTTAATAGAAGATTAATAGGTAAAGAAACAAGTAAAATAAACATAACCACACGTGTAATCCCTAGAGCATAAATAAACGAACGTAACACGTTGAAAATAAACAGAGGAATAATTCCAAAGCTCAAGCCTATTAAGTAATCCCTAGCTGTTTCCTCCACCCGCTCTGTCAAGTCCATCATCCCGAGGATTGGATTTAGCAATATTGCTCCTATTAAAATAACAAGTACTCCAATTATCAAACCAAGATAGATTCCACTTGTAACTATAGAGGAAACTTCCTTTGTCTTCTTTTCACCAAAACGCTGTGCTGCAATTGGTGAAACTGCTAGGAGAATCCCACTTAACCCGGTAAATATCGGATTCCATATTGATGAACCGATTGCAACTCCAGCAAGGTCAGAAGAATCATAACGGCCAGTCATTATGGTATTAAAAAACACCATCGAAAACATGCCAAGCTGTGTAATTAATATCGGAACTAACATAACAAATATTAGTTTTAGTTTTTCTTTCATATTATTTGTTTCATACATGATGTTAAAACTCCTTGTAGATTATTCCTATATAAGCCAAACTTAATTATATTCTATATCCAATCGAAAAGAACATTTTTTTACACTTTTACTTTATGTTATTTCTTTCCTAGTTAATAGAAATAAAATACTTCGATTCTAAATTTTCTGTTATATTAAAGATAGAATCCTTTTTTTTGGATGGAGGTTCATATGTCACGTCTTACAAACCATTTACTTGTGATTTCATTTGATTGCCTATCATCACTTGATTTTCCGATAATACAAGAGTTACCTCATTTTAAAGAACTTTTAGAGAATGCATCTTATTGTAAAAGCGTCGAAACGATCTATCCTTCAGTTACATATCCATGCCATGCAACGATTGTTACAGGGAAGTTTCCATATAAACACGGCATTATTAATAATACGTTTGTACAACCAGGAAGACCCTCCCCTGACTGGTATTGGCATAGAAAACATGTCCAAGGAACAACTTTGTACGATGAAGCTAGAAAAGCCGGTTTGAAGACGGCAGCTCTTTTATGGCCAGTTACAGCGAAAGCCCATATTCACTATAATATGCCTGAGATTTTTGCTAATCGACCTTGGCACAATCAAATACTAGTTTCTTTATTTAACGGAAGCCCCTTCTATCAACTAGATATGAATCGACGTTTTGGGCATATCCGCAAAGGGCTAAATCAACCAGAACTTGATGATTTTGTATTAGAGTCGACAGTACAAACAATAAAGGATAAAAAGCCAAATCTTACTCTTGTTCATTTTACTGATTTAGATACACAACGACACTATCACGGGTTTTCTTCTAAAGAGGCGATGAATGCCCTCCGTAGGCACGACCAGAGACTTGGCAGGATTATAGAGGCACTAAAAGAAAGCGGTATATATGAGAATACTACCATAGTCGCTTTGGGTGACCACAGTGCACTAGATGAATCAAAAGCTATTAAATTGAATGTACTTTTTAGAGAAGCAGGATTAATTGAAGTAAATCAAAAAGGAAAAGTAGTAAATTGGAAAGCTTATTGTAAAAGCTGTGATGGTTCAGCATATATTTATGTTAAGGATCCTTATGATACAAAAACTAGACGAAGTGTAAAAACGCTTTTAACAGAATTAGTAAAGGATAAACAGAATGGGATCGAAGGAATTCTCACGAGTGAAGAAGCCAAACAAAAAGGTGCTGATGAAAACGCGATATTTATGCTTGAAGCACAATGCGGCTACTATTTTAAGGAAGAGCTTGATGGAGAATTTATTGATGAAATTCTTGAGGAAGATGTAAAAGAAAAACGCTATACCTATGCCAGTCACGGATATTCACCTGAAAAAGAGAATTACACGACTGTCTTTATTGCAACCGGAAAAGGGATTAAGCAGAAAAAAGTCATTCCATTTATGCACTTAGTGGATGAAGGCCCAACTTTCGCACGCTTATTAGGCTTACAATTAGGCGAGACCGATGGCAACAGTATTGATGAGTTATTAGATTTCTATTAAAACTTTGTAAATAATAACTTATAAACTTAGTTTTCAACTAAAATATATATATAGAGTACTAGGGGGAATCCAAATGAAGCGGTTTACCAAAGAGGAGAGTAGCTGGATGTTCTATGATTGGGCAAACTCTGCCTATTCAATCATTATTACAACAGCAGTATTTCCGATATTTTATAAATCTGCAGCAACTAATGCAGGTGTAAGTGCCTCAGATTCGACAGCATACTTAGGCTACACCATCGCTATCTTTACATTTATTCTAGCGATGATTGGTCCGATATTAGGTACCATTGCCGATTATCAAGGACTTAAAAAGAAATTTTTCACTTTCTTCTTTGTTTTAGGTGTTTCTGCGACCGCTTTATTAGCATTTGTACCTAGTGATAATTGGCTATTATTACTTATTTGTTATACCTTTGCAGCACTAGGTTCTACTGGTGCAAATGTATTTTACGATGCCTTCTTAGTTGATGTTACAACTGAAGAAAGAATGGACCGGGTTTCCGCTCGCGGCTATGGATTGGGCTATATCGGTAGTACCATTCCGTTTCTTTTAAGTATTGCAATTATACTATTAGCACAAAAAGAACTTATTCCAGTTTCATCAACTCTTGCTGCTAAAATTGCATTTATCATTACTGCGATTTGGTGGGCATTGTTCTCTATTCCATTGTTTAAAAATGTAACACAACGATATTATATAGAGCGTGAGCCGAACCCAGTGTTGAACAGTTTTAAAAGGTTAGGTCAGACCTTTAAAGAAATTAAAAAATACCGCGCTGTCTTTTTATTCTTACTTGCGTACTTCTTCTATATTGATGGAGTTGGAACAGTCATCTCAATGTCTACTGCATACGGAACTGACTTAGGAATAAGCGCAACTAGTTTGTTAATCGTGTTATTTGTAACACAAGTAGTTGCAGCACCTTTCGCTGTTTTATACGGAAGATTAGCTAAAAAATATACCGGCAAAAAGATGCTGTATGTTGGTATTTTCGTATATATTATTGTTTGTATTTATGCTTACTTCCTAGAGACAACGATTGATTTTTGGATACTCGCTATGCTAGTTGCAACCTCTCAAGGTGGAATCCAAGCATTAAGTCGTTCTTACTTTGCAAAGCTTGTACCAAAGAAAAACGCGAATGAATTCTTTGGGTTTTATAATATATTCGGGAAGTTTGCATCCATTATGGGCCCTTTATTAGTGGGAGTAACTGCCCAGATTACAGGAAACTCTAGTACTGGTGTATTTAGTTTAGTTATTCTATTCATCATAGGATTTATCATACTTACACGTGTTCCTGAGCCTACTGCAACAACACAGGTTTAGATTCATTCGGATAGAAGGCATTCTCATTCCATCAATGTTATAATGTATTTGCTGAAAAAACTGGAAATGAGGATGCCTAATGGATAAAAAGACAATTGAATATAAAATACAAGAACTAAAGCTAGATTATGTACGTCTCCAGAACGATTTAGAAAAACTTGATTCTGTGAACGGGAATATTTCTCCCTTAGAAAAGCAAATCGCCGATATTGAGCAGGAAATTAGCGCACTGAATAAACAATTACGAGAATTGTAAAGGAGTTGCATCGAAAAATGATGCAACTCTTTTTTTCTACCTTAAAAAAGGAGGTGTCCCAAAAGACACCTCCCTAAAGTATTATCCTTTTACTGTTTTACGTCTTTGAACTACGAATAGAACTGCTCCACTTATTAACAATAATGTTCCAATAAGAAGAGTGTTAAATACTGACGTAGCTGTCTTAGGAAGTTGTTTGCCAGCCTCAGGTGCTGGAAGATTCACAATATTATCCTCGTTGTTATCAGCCACTTCAAATACAGTAAATGTACTAAAGTGATTTGTTTCAACGAAAACTTTACCATCCTTGTATACAGCACCAGGGACTAATTCCCACTTCTTAGTACCTTCATTGTAATAGAATACTTTTAAATCTGCAGTATTCTTAACTTTTTTAAGATCAATATTAAACACTAGTGTAACTGGTTTATCAAAGGTATTAACAGACTTACCATCTGCTAGAATAGTAAAATCATATACACTACTCACGGCCCCTTTAATATCCTTCATTTTTTTCACTAATACAGAGATATTTTTACCATTTGGTAAGTTGTCTAACGGAATATGAAGCTCTACATTATTATTTTGAATAACAAAAGATGCTCCCTTATCCTTTAGTGTTTTAATTTGTGCCATCGTTAATTTAATTTCAAAAGTATCGGCTGTCTTAACATCAACAACCAATGTTCCACCTGTTTCTACATTTTCGATATCTTTGTTTGGTATCGTTGCAATTCCATTTTCAATTTTTGGTTTTGAAATTACTGGTTTAGAGTTGTCAGGATCCTTTCCGTTGCCTGGATCTTCTCCATTACCTGGATCTTCTCCATTACCTGGATCTTCCCCATTACCTGGATCTTCTCCATTACCTGGATCTTCTCCATTACCTGGATCTTCTCCATTACCTGGATCTTCTCCATTACCTGGATCTTCCCCATTACCTGGATCTTCTCCATTACCTGG
>NZ_JBFOKR010000006.1:128459-154698 GCF_047246645.1 Ferdinandcohnia jepli | reverse complement strand
ATCTTCTCCATTACCTGGATCTTCTCCATTACCTGGATCTTCTCCATTACCTGGGTCTTCAGTATTCACTGTTCCAACAAGTTCTTTTGTGTCACGAACACGAATACGTTTACCATCAGAGAATGTACTTGTAATCCCCACTGCTTCAAGAGTGTCACCAACTTTTAGGGTAGGAACAGCTCCAGTTTTTTCTACAATATAACCATCGGTGAATACTAATATATCCCCACTGCCATCGTTTATTACATATGAATTTGCATCATATTTAGAAACAACTTTACCTGTCACTTTTACTAATTGACCTTGATTTGCTTCTTTTGATGCATCTGATGTGGTCATGTCAGTTGGTGAAAGCGGATCTCCCTCACCAATTTTAATTACGTCCATATCAAAGCTACCGAATTCTAATTCAAGATCTCCTTCAAACATTTTGATTTTTCCGTAAACACGTACTTTATCTCCCAGTTTTAGAGCATCTGCATTCGGAATCTCTTTATATGCAAAAATACCACCTGTTTCATCCTGAATATAAAATGCGTCAAAGAATGTATCTGTATCACTTGTAACAGTACCTTCCACTACAACAGAAGTATTAGTAGGTAGCTCACGTGCTTTGCCTATATCTGAAATAACTGTGCCTCTATCAGCTAACCAATTAATAGCATTTATAGCAAATTCATCATTACCTACGGCATCATAGCCTTCATCAAGTTGCTTATCATTTAAGATATTCATACCAGCGACCAAAATTTGTCCTTCTCCAATTATTTCAGTTGCGATTGCAGGTATTGCTGAGCCCCCTTCATTATCGGAGACCTTGTCGTAAATATAAGCTTCTGTTTCTTTAGCAAAGTTCTGATATGTTGTTTCATTTCCAAACGCAATTACTGAAACAGTATCGCTATTTACTAATGGTTCTTTACCTAATTTGTGAAGACTTGTACCACTATAGTAGTTAATAAATGATACACGGTCAGTTAAATAATTATCTACTAGACCAGGGTGTAATTGAACAGCATGCTTCATACTAGAAGGTGTACTCCAGAAGTTGCCATCCTCACTATCGTCAAAAATTCCATCATTGCTTATCTGGATTGTTGAACCCATTAGTTCTAGTAAGTCATTATTGGATGTAACATATTTATTGTTATAATTACTTTTTCCTAGGAGGAACAATGACCCTCCATTTTTAACGAATTCGGAAACAGCTTGATTTTCTGCCTCAGTTAAGTCTTTAGTATTTTGTTGAGTTAATACTAATACCTTTACATCATTTAGTATTTCACTAGACAACGGTAGAGTATTTTCTTTTACTGTGTAGCCTTCATTTTGTATTTTCTTTGTAAATAACTTCATACTGTCTTTGTATGAAGAACTTGGATCAGTTGTTGTGTTATCATTACCGTGAGCAGCATCAATTAGAACAGTTAATCCTAATTGTTGTTTTACTACAACATCACGCTCAAATTTATTATCGGAAGTGCTGTCTGTCTCAACAGTATTGATAACCGCAATTAAAGTATGGTCTCCAGCTGTAGGACTTTCCCAAACAACTGAAGCAGTTTGAACAGTCTTTGATTTTAAATCTGTGATCGTATCAGTTCCTATTAAGTTCTCTGGTTTTACTTCGTCTACATAGAATGAAACATCCAATGTGCCGATGTCTTCAGTTCCAAGGTTTGTGATACCTGATTCAATTGTTGCAGGGTTTCCACTAATGATTGAATCTCCTACAACTCCAAGACCACTTACTTTCACATCATAAGGAACCTCCTTAGACCAAATCGGAGCTGAGTAAATTCTCTCTCCATCCTTCTGTGTCACCTTAATAACAAACCATTGTTGTCCAGTAACATCTATAGAAGGGTTCCATTCAAAGGTCGTTGTGTTCGGTTCATAAGTATCAATTACTTTTTTACCATTTGAAATTAGTTCGACCTTCGCTACTCTATCATCTGAAACGTATCCATCTTTTAAGTAATTGTATTTTGAATCTGCCTTACTCTCCGCTACTGGGTCCTTACCTTTTACAGTAAATTGAAGTGTTTCTCCTTCAACTGTTGAACCCATATATCGTCCGTTAGCTAAAAAGTCTAATTCTGCGTTAGGGTCTTCAGACATATATACTCTTAAATTTCTCATTGAGTGTAATAACGAAGCCTCTGTAAGATTCTCTGAAACAATAACTGTACGTATGTTTGTTTCACCCCATGTAGCATCATGGTTATCTTCACCATATGTCGGGGCAATCTTCCAACCCAAATCTAGAGCGGATAAATACGTATCCTCTTGGTTGTCATATGCATAGTGTCCAGAACCGTTACCTACCTCTAACATTGTGAACAATTTATCAATTTGTGCATCATAAGGCATAAAGTGGTTGAAAGCACCTTCAGGCCAACCAGGATGGTTAAATTGTGCAACTAAATCATCGTAGGATAAAATCCAAGCATAATAGTTTGCTAGTGTTTGATACTTACCGCCAGCCTGCTTACGATCGATAAAGTTCTCTGTTCCAAATACGTTTGAATGCCCCCATGTAGTAGAAGTCATTTCGAAAGCCGGGAATACAACAAACTCACCATTTTTTGTATATTGATCTGAAACTGACTTTGTTAAAGCCCATTCATCTCCCCCAGTTCTTTCTGGGTTACCATTGCGGTCTACAGTATCTTTATCTACTAATTCTGGATCGATATCATGTGTATGATCAGAGAACGCAAAGAAATCATAATTATACTTCTTTGCCGCTTCAACTGCCTCTACTGGGCTACCAGAACCATCATGAGAAATATTTGTATGATTATGAGTTGTACCACGGTAGTGTCCACCACCAGTGAAGACTGGTACTACCTCAAAGGCCCATGAATGAATGCTCTCATTTCCTTTTAAGTCTTTTACTTTTACCTTAACTGAGTGAGTACCAATCTTAAGGTCCTCCGAAAGGACAACTTTTACTTGATCATTTTCATACGTAACATCACTTGTAATATCTAAATTGTCAAGTTCTACTGTAATACTTGATTCATCAATACCACTATCATCAGTTACATATACTGCAATCTCTGGTCGAACATTTTCTACTTTCGATCCATTCATAGGAGTTTCAGCAATGATTGTTGGTCCTACATCATCAACTAGTACTAATACTTCTAGAGGTGCTTCTGCAGAACCTACATAAGCATTACCATCCTCTGCAGATACGGCTTCCACATAATATTCAAAGCCACCTTGTGGTACATCTGCAGTAGCTAAAACTGCACTATATTCATCGTTATTACCTTTTGTTAATCCCAATTTTGTATAAACAGATGTATCTTTTGCACGGTAATAAACGTTTACCTCTTCTGCATTTTTTGCAGTTGCAGTAAATGTGACATCATTACCTTTATACACTTGCTTTAAAGCTTCGTGATTTAAAGATAAAGGATTCGTTTCTACAAAATCACTAGCCACTCTTGGATTCACTTGATATCCTGAAGTGTAAGGAGACTTGCTGACATACTGGCCAACTACTCCTGTAACAATATAGAATTGACCTTGTTTTAACACATCAACCGGCACAATACCTGTAGATGATTCAACACGTAGTGTGATTAGTGCTTTCTCATCTTCGGATGCAAACGTTACATTATAACCACTTCCTGCAGTCGAAGTTGGAATATTTGTTGCTTTCCCAACAAATGAGACAAGACTACCTTCCAAATTTTCTGCGGTTTCAAAAGTTGTTAATTCTTCTATAGTGGTTTCTGTTGGAACAGGAACCTCAGATGTACCAATTACATCTATAGTGTCATAATTAATTTGTGTTAAACCATTAAACTGGTCAACCTTACCAACAACCTTTACTTTATCTCCAAGTTTAATAGAATCTTGTGTTGTACTTGATTTACGAAGTACCACCCCAAATCCGTTATCTTGTATGTAAAGACTGTCTGCACTTGAACTATTTAACTTTGCAGTTACAACACCTTGTAAAATAACGTCCTTGCCTTTTAAAGTTGCGTTCCCGCTGGAATCAACTTTTCTAACTTCTTCAATCGTTTTTTCAACTGGGCCATTTGAAGGTGGTGGTGTTTCTCCGCCTTCACTGGATGAATTTTGCGGTGTAGGCGCTTCCACTTTAAAGTCTACACTATTATCATCTGTGTCGACATTTGGATTGATGCGCTGTGCACTTGTTGAGTTTGTTAGGGCTGGTGTTGCTGCTGTTTCATATTCATTTGCTGAACCAAATCCTACAAAATCAACTACATTTTCATCTGTTTGACCAGAAATAGTTTCTTTTGACTGGACTAATGCCACTTTTCCGTTTGTTCCCGCCATCCCAATCGTACCAACTGCATCAGGTGTTGGAAGGTCTAATGTGCCTCCGGTTCCTTGTGCCTGTTGAATCAGGTAGTATCCTTTAGGTTTAATCTCACCAGATAAATCTGTCTTATTAGTTGAAAACTTGCCAGTTGATGAAGCATATTGAACAGTCCAACCGTCTAAACTAATGGCTTGATTAGTAGGGTTATAAAGTTCAATAAAGTCGTTCTTATACTCTGCCCCACTGTTTCCACCTCCACCATATACTTCGCTTATAACAATATGCGTAGTACCTACTTCAACTACCGTTGAAGAGTTTTGTGGTTGAGGTGCATCTACAAAAAAGTCTACACTGTTATTGTCTGTGTCGACATTTGGGTTGATGCGTTGTGCACTTGTTGAATTTGTTAGCGCTGGTGTTGCTGCTGTTTCATATTCATTTGCTGAACCAAATCCTACAAAGTCAACTACATTTTCATCTGTTTGACCAGAAATAGTTTCTTTTGACTGGACTAATGCTACTTTTCCGTTTGTTCCAGCCATCCCAATAGTACCAACTGCATCAGGTGTAGGAAGATCTAATGTGCCTCCACTTCCTTGTGCCTGTTGAATCAGGTAGTATCCATTAGGTTTAATTTCTCCTGACAATTCAGTCTTATTAGAAGAAAACTTGCCAGTTGATGAAGCATATTGAACAGTCCAACCTTCTAAACTAATGGCTTGATTAGTAGGGTTATAGAGTTCGATAAAATCATTCTTATACTCTGCCCCATTGTTTCCTCCACCACCATATACTTCACTAATAACAATATGGTCTGCAGTGGTTTCTTCGGCATGTGCTTTTGGTACAGCAGCATATGGTGCAATTGTACCTATTAGTAGCAAACTTGCCAAAATGCTTGTTATCATTTTCTTAGCTTTTCGTTTTTTTAGAAAATCCACCTTTTGCCTCTCCCCTCCATTGTTTAGGTTAAATGTCCTACATTATTACTATATTGCTAAAATCTTCTTATTTCTACAAAAATATGTAATATCTCTTAATTTTTTTCATTATTCTAGTAAATTTGTAGAGCATTTGTAATATTTTTATATTAGACTAGGTTATGAGCATATTTTATTGATAATAAATAAGTAGCTATTCCATTAAAGGAGCGCAGTCATGAAAAAAATTACTATCACTCTTGTGGTTATCTTACTATCATTGATAGGATCTACAAACCTAGTTTTCGCACACCCCTATAGTGCAGGTTACACTACTTTGTACCTAGTTAATCAAAATGTAGAGTTAGTTTATTCAATTGATATAGAGAGCCTTGAAGAACTAGTTCATGATCTTCATGAAGAGGAAGCACCGTTAAAAGATATTCTAGATGATTATAAGCCTCAGATTGATGAATTGATTCAAAAGAATCTACTAGTGTACATCGATAACTCCACAGTTGATATGGAACTAAAAGAAATAAAACTTGATCAGATACAAGATACACGTGTTGTCACAACAATCTATCAGCTACCAGTCATTGAAAATGGACAGTCCTTTAAATTGGATGACCAATTTTATTCCAAAACAAAAGATACAAATTATGTAAACTTTTTAACTGTGAAACAACCTGAGCAATCTACGAAAATAGCATTAGAAGGTGAGAATCGTGAATGGCTAGCATTAGTTGATGGGCTAGAAGAAGGAACAGAGTCATCGATTGAAGACCTGACTCCTGTAAAAGAAACATCTGACTTTTGGTCATTTTTCAAACTCGGCATGCATCATATTATTACTGGTTATGACCATCTACTATTTTTACTTGCTTTGGTAATACGTCCTCAACGAGTTCGTGACTTAGTCGCTATCATAACTGCGTTTACTGTTGGTCATAGTTTGACCATTGCTTTAGGAACATTTGATATTGTTACCCTTCCTTCACGTTTTGTAGAAATAGTCATTGCATTATCGATTTGCTATGTAGCTATTGAAAATATCTTTAGGAAAGAAATAAAATACCGTTGGTTAGTAACAGTTCTCTTTGGACTAATTCATGGTTTAGGTTTTTCTGGACTGCTAAAAGAGTCATTGGGTTCTAAAACGCAGATTGCAGTTGAATTGTTTGCATTTAATATCGGGATTGAAGTTATTCAATTATTACTAGCTTTTATTGTCATTCCACTTATGATATTTGCATATAAAAAGCTGGATAGTAAAAAAGTTGTTATCCCTGTATCACTTATCGTTACCGTAATGGGTGGTTTTTGGTTTCTACAACGCTTAATAGGATTTTAGTAAAAAATAGAGCTTGGCATTAGATTGCCAGGCTCTATTTAGTCTTTATAATAATTTTATTCTTCTAACTAATTCCCCTATATGGCTCTCATCCGCCCAAAGTACAAAATACTGATACGTTGCTCCCCCAATTTGAACTGGCACAGGATATCTAACAATTAGAGCAGCCTGACGGTTCATTTCCGGTGGTTGGTCTGCAGACGGAAATATATAACATGCTTCTTGGTTTTGAATAAACGTTCTTTGTATTCTTGGATTTGTGCCATATGGCATCAACTTATGGAAAGCTTCATTTCTACAAATCTCTTCAATATTTTCTCCCCCACTAATTGCAGAGATCTGAAAGAATCCATCGAAGCCTTCGTACCTTTCTTCTTCTATCCTTTGCCAATGTGCTGGATAGTAAAAGCTAACTTTATATGTTTGGTTTGTATATATTTTCCTCGATAAGCGATTTCGCGGTGATGACCACATGAGTGAAAAAAGTTGAGGTTCTCTCAAAAGTAAGATTGGTCTTGGATTTTGAAGAGTAACAGCCCACATTTCTTTTGCAAATTCCTGTTCTTTACATCCTGATAAAAAGGCTATTGCCCTTCCATCTGGTGACCATGTTACTGGAGTTGAAAAACATGAAGATGTGGTTAGTACTTTTTCTTGCCCTCCCCGTTTACCTACTACTCTTATTTCATTGTAATAGCCCTGTTGGTCAGAATATGACGTTGCACTAAACACAATCCGTCCTGAATTTGGAGACCATGTTGGATGGTAATTTTTCGCAAGGCTTCCCCCATCTATTTCAAACAACGCACCAGTAGAAAGTTCGACAGTGCGGATAAGCGAAATACTTGCTCCAGGTGTTGTATACAGTGCAAAGGTTCCGTCTGGAGATAACCTAACATTGTTTAATGGCCCTTCATTATTTGATGTTATCTGTCTTTTTCCACTACCGTTTACTCCAATTCGATAAAGTTGTTGTACCCCAGCCTCATCTGCTCCTTGATAAAGAATTTCACGTCCACTCGGAAACCACTGAACATCTCCTCCCTGTTCAGAAATTACTCTAAATTTATGAGACTGTACATCGTACAAATATATTTGATTTCTAGTTGTATAGGCCAAATCCCTATTGGTAGGTGACCAGTCTAAAGTTGTTGATTCATCTGTTTCTATTTGATCGATTGCTGCAATTCCACCGATCGCTAAGTAGATAATATATACGATCCCATTTCTTCCTACAAAAGCAATTTTACTATTATCAGCCGACCAAACAGGTATTGAAAACGAGTCACCCAAACCGTTTGTAAGCTGAATGGATCTACCAGTTCTCACATTATATAACCAGATATCATAATTGCCGCCTCTTGTTGAGTTAAAGGCTATATAGCTGGTTGCTTGACTAGTAGTAGCCAAAGACATCACCCTCCATCTATTATAAATAGTCTTTGGGCTATACTATTCGTTAATTAATGGGAGGTTCTATATTACAGGCTCAGATAATGATTATTGTTTATAAAAATAAATATGGGAAACTCCGTTTTACTTGAGTTTCCCCTCCTGTTTTACAAAAAACTTTAATCATGTATCAGTTTAGTTTCTGTTGAAAACAATCTTCGCATATGAAACTTCCTTCATTTTTTAAGAATGCTTTTATTTCAGTCATCCCTTTACGTTTTGGAAAGCGCATTTTTATAAAAACAATCTCGTCACCCTTAATTTCTTTTCCACATTTTGTACACTTAGGCTCTTCTCCAAACACTTATACCACCCCAATTATTGTTTATACTCTTACTACGAATGAGTTTCATAAAAGTTCCTTTTAGCTGGAACTCAAATGCTAATTGTGAATTCTGAGAGACATAACTTCCATTAGTTTTTGTCGTCTCAAATACAAATTGTGATAATTAGTAACTCCTTTATATTTTGTTTTGTAATTTCATAACTTTAGGTTTCAACAATCACGAATCAATCAATTACATTTTTAATAGCTTTGGTAAGTGCACTATTAAACTCTATATCACATCCAAAAAAATCAACGGTTTATTTTGATGATGAGGGAGAGTGTTTTACACTTATTTAAAGCGTGGCTGCAAAGAAGAGCTTTGAAAGTCTGTACAATTTTACTACTTATTGCCTATAACTTATTTGTGATAGTTTGTCCTCTTTTGAATAATATTTATTAATATGAGACTTTGAGTTGCTCATGTCATTACTTTTTTGAGGACCACCACAAAGGTAAAAGGAGGTAAAAAGTATGAATACATCTTTCTCAACTAGTAAGCTATTAAGATATGTTGTTGGCTATGTTTTTATCGTTTCAGGTTGCTTACTTTTTTTTAGCCGTGAGCTCGGTCAGGTTTTTATGAATCTACCTTTTCCGGCTCCCACTTATCTGATGTATGCGGTAGCGATTGCTGAAGTTATATGCGGGATATTAATAATCGCTAATAAAGAGGTGAAGAAAGCAACCATTCCACTTTTAATCATAATTGTCGGTGCGCTTCTTTTTACAAAGGTTCCTATTCTTCACACTGGTTTTCTACAATTCGCTTTTTCTGCAAGATTAGATATTGTTATGCTGGTATTATTATATATTTTATACAAATCCCACCATAAATGATTGAAGAAATATCCAATTTTGGATTAACCAAGCAGATTGCACACGCAATCTGTTTATTTTTTTGGAAATTATATACAAGTAAACACTTTCATTAGAATAATAATTCCTATATATCAAAATAGTACTTAAAGTCTGACTTTTCATTAATTTGACATTATGAAACTATTTAAATTATTATATCAATATATTAAAGAGGAGGTTTACTTATGTCAGACTTTAATAGACAGAAAATTGTGGACAGTGTTCCTCAAAAAGGATTCTTTGGACATCCTAAAGGACTTCTTACACTGTTTTTCACTGAGTTCTGGGAAAGATTCTCTTATTATGGAATGAGAGCAATTCTTGTATTCTATATGTATTATGAAGTATCTAAGGGTGGATTAGGGTTAGAAGAGCATACAGCCCTTGCAATCATGTCTATTTATGGATCGCTTGTATATATGTCTGGGATTATCGGTGGTTGGCTAGCTGACCGTATTTTTGGAACATCAAAAGCGGTTTTCTATGGTGGAATTCTTATTATGCTTGGTCATATTGCCCTTGCAATTCCAGGTAACATTAGTTTGTTCTTTGTGTCGATGGTTCTTATCGTCCTTGGAACAGGTTTATTAAAACCTAATGTATCAAGCGTTGTAGGAGAAATTTATAGCGAAAATGATTCTCGTCGTGATGCTGGTTTCAGTATCTTTTATATGGGTATCAACCTTGGCGGATTCTTATCACCTCTAATCGTTGGAGAAGTAGGAATGAAGCATAGCTTCCACTGGGGCTTTGCTATAGCTGCTATTGGTATGTTCCTAGGTCTCGTTATGTTTGTATTAACTAAGAAAAAGAATCTTGGTCTTGCTGGTACAATTGTTCCAAACCCGCTTGCACCAAGTGAAAAGAAAAAAGTTTATACTCGAATTGGATTAGGAGTAGTTGTAATTGCTATTTTAATTGCTATTTCAATTCCTGCTGGTATTCTTACATTTGATTCATTCATTGCACTTATTGGTATTCTTGGTTTCTTAATTCCAACAGCTTATTTTGTAACAATGTATCGTAGTCCAAAGACTACAGACGTTGAACGTTCAAGAATCTTAGCGTATATTCCTTTATTTTTAGCAGCTGTTATGTTCTGGTCCATTCAGGAGCAAGGTTCTACGATTCTTGCAAACTATGCAGATAAGCGTACTCAATTGAATTTTGCAGGGTTTGAGATTTCACCTGCTTGGTTCCAATCTCTAAACCCATTGTTCATTATCTTTTTAGCACCAGTTTTTGCTTGGTTATGGGTTAAGCTTGGAAACCGTCAGCCTTCTGTACCTAAAAAGTTTTCACTAGCATTATTATTTGCTGGACTATCATTCTTAGTGATTCTATTACCAGCTTATTTTGGTGGTTCAGATTCATTAGTAAGTCCATTATGGCTTGTGTTAAGTTACTTTATTGTTGTTCTTGGTGAGTTGCTAATCTCTCCAGTTGGTCTATCCGCTACTACAAAGCTTGCACCTGCTGCATTCACTGCCCAAATGATGAGCTTGTGGATGTTATCAAATGCGGCTGCCCAAGCGTTAAATGCACAACTCGTTAAATTCTATACACCTGAAACAGAAATGACTTACTTTGGAGTCATTGGAGGAGCATCAATTGTACTAGGGATTATCCTTTTCCTTGTATCACCAAAGATTAAGACCTTTATGAAGGGTATTAATTAATATAGTAGAAGAGCCTATCCGATTGGACAGGCTCTTTTTCATACTTATAGGTTTTCGAAAAACAAACGTACCACATCTGCTCCACCAATGAATAATCCTAACGTAGTACCTAAATTTGATAGAACAATAATCAATAGGATACGGGTTACTTTATTACTCCAGAAACCTTTTACACTGTATACATCAGTAGAAAGATTTTCGAAATCACTGACACTTGGTCTTTTTAGGAACGCTTGTACAAATCCTGCTATCCACCCTGCGGCTATAAGGGGATGCATGACACCAATTGGAGCTGCAATAAATGCTGTAACAATTGTTAATGGATGCCCCATCGCTATGGCAGCTCCAATGGCCGAAAATGATCCAGTCCAAAGAACTAAGCTTAAGGTTTGTTGTAGACCTGCCTCCGGATTTGATAAAAATGTAAAAACGATGATTGCTACAATTAGTATTGGTATAGCCCAGCCAATAATTTTAGGAGCCTTTGACTTAGGTGGAAGCTGTGTTAATTTCTTCAAATCATGTTCTCTTTTAATTTCTTCTTTTATCCCCGGTACATGTGCAGCTCCAAGAACAGCAACAATCTTTTCACCAGGTGCTTGTTTAATTTTTTGAGCCAAATATTGATCTCTTTCATCAATCAAGGGCGTTTTTAGTTTGGGAAAACTCGTTGAAAATTCATTAAGCATTGAATTTAACATGTCTTGAGTTTTCATTTTTTCTAGTTCTTCTTCTGTAATACTTTCATTACTGAAAATACTATAGATAATCGACATAAGCAATTTCATTTTCCCAGAGAATCCAACAGCATGCCAGATTCGGGAAAAAGTCGTTTGGATATTACGGTCAGCTAATACTAAATTAGCTCCAACCTCTTTAGCCGACTCAATACCCTGGATCATCTCTTGTCCTGCATTAATTCCAAGTTGGTTCGCCATTCTTTTTTGGAAAGAAGAAATTGCCAGGTTCATCAAAAGCAATGTTGCCTTGTTCTCCTTTATCACCTTGAAAATATCCATTTCTTTCCATTTATTTCCATCCATAATTGACTTGTATCTTTGTTCATCTAATTCGACACAAACTGAATCTGGCTGTTCAGCCTCTATTACTTCCTTTACTTGTTCTGCACTATGTTTAGATACATGGGCAGTACCAATCAATATGTATTCCTTACCATCTAAATGTATCCTAGTTATATTTTCCTCAGACATAAACTACCTTCCTTATAGCAAATTACTTACATAATTCTTTAATCTATATTTTACCCTACAACACTCTACATTTAAATGTTTTTCACTCCTATATGAATTTACATCTTTAATAGTAAGTTTTCTTGCATTACATTAAAAAGGACCGGATTCTCATATTAAAGAATCCGATCCCCATTTTATCCCTTTTTACCCCGGGAAGGATTTGTCATCATTAGCTAATGAACCAGAAGGGTTATCCTCATGTTTATAATCATTTACCCAATAATCAGCGTTCTTGATTCCTAGCTTTTCTGGATTAAAGACTGGGTCAAGCCCTGCCTTACGCTGTTGTTCGTAGTCCTTCAGAGCAACTAACGCAGGTTTTGCAAGAATTAGAATGGCTATTACGTTCAGCCATACCATTAAGCCTAAACCGATATCACCGAATGCCCATGCAAGTTTCGCTTCGTTAACAGTTCCGTAAGTCATCGACCCTAAGAGAACTATTTTTAAAATAAACATAGCAACTTTACTATTCCTACCCCTTACTAAATAGGCGATATTTGTTTCAGCCATATAGTAGTATGCCATGATTGTTGTGAAAGCAAAGAAGAATAATGCAACTGCTGTAAATCCAGCACCGAAACCAGGTAGAGCTGTTTCAACAGCAGCTTGAGTATATGCAGGACCAGCCTCAACTGTAATACCTATATTATCAACAATTAACGTTTTTTCATCTTGGTGAACATTATACATACCTGTAAATAAAATCATAAATGCTGTTGCCGAACAAACTAATAAAGTATCAATATATACAGCTGATGCTTGAACTAAACCTTGTTTTGCAGGGTGAGATACCTCTGCCGCAGCAGCTGCATGTGGACCTGTACCTTGACCAGCTTCATTTGAATAAATTCCACGTTTTACTCCCCATGCGATTGCCATACCAACAATACCACCAAAGGCTTGCTCAGCACCAAAAGCACTCTTGAATATTAATGAAATAACTTCAGGTAGTTCAGTAATATTCATAATGATAATCACAACTGCCATTAAAATATAGCCTAAAGCCATAAATGGAACAACATACTGAGCAACTGACGCAATTCTCTTAATCCCACCAAAAATAATCGCACCAATTAACACTACTAAAATAGCAGCAGTTACCCATTTATTAATACCAAATGCGTTATCTAATCCTGCAGCAATGGAATTTGATTGGATACCTGGCATCAAGAATGCCATTGCTAAAAGAGCCGCAATCGCAAATGTGATACCATACCATCTCCATCCAATTCCTTTTTCAATGAAATAAGCTGGTCCCCCACGATATTGGCCATCTTGCTTCACTTTATAGATTTGAGCCAATGTTGACTCAATAAACGAAGTTGCTGCTCCAATAAATGCAATTGCCCACATCCAGAACACTGCACCAGGGCCGCCAAAGGCAATCGCTGTTGCTGTACCTGCGATATTACCTGTACCAACGCGTCCAGATAATGAAACAGCTAGAGCTTGGAAAGAAGAAACTCCTGCTTCAGAACTTTTCCCTTTAAACATAAGTGTTGTCATATCTTTGATGTGTCTTACTTGTAAAAAGCGAGTTAAGATTGAAAATAAAAGTCCAACGGCTAACATACCATAGATCATTACCGGGCTCCAAAGGATCCCATTCAACCAATCTGCAAAAGCTTGCAAAACCATTCCCCCTTTTTATAATTTTACAAATATTCAACATATTATGAATTATAGTTTATTTACCTATATAAGACAACTCTTTTTGTTCACTGTTTAGAGGTATATTATGTTTCCTTTCTGCATATCTACCTAATCAAAATTTATAAAAGGGACTAACTCTACCACTATTACTTACTATTTATTTCCTCTGCGGCAACTGTTTGGTATTCCTTAAAGAATGAGCTGCAAAAAGTATCCCACTCACTAGCAGCTTCCATAGAAGCTTCATTTACCTCACCTAAAACTGGACGTTGAAGTAAATCCTCCAATTGTACTGAGTAACGATCTATGGTTTCTGGATTTGCACCATCTAATATTCCTGCCACAAATTCTTGAGGAGAGTACCAATCTTCTACTCTCTGAATATCTCTATATATTTGAGTTAAGAGTAAATTACGTGGACCTTCCCACTGTTCATTTACAACCACATCTCTGAAAATACGTGGTAAAGATGAGAACTCCTCCATTACGCCATGTCCAGCGAATACAGACATTGCCTCATTTAGTACTCTTACCCCTTCTTGTGTTGTACTAATTTTTTGTAAAAGGATAAGTTCACGGAGGTTGAATAACCTTCTCCTGAGTTCCATTGGTGCATCAGTATTTATTCCCGGGTTAAGCGGCCTTTCCAGTTGCAGGAATTCATTATAGATCTTAAATGCGCCAGCAGTTGTTCTTTCTGCTGCATCTTTGATTTGTTTCAGTTTACTAGCTGCAAGTGGATACTCATTTACATTTTTACCGAACACTTTTCGGAACTCTCCATATGCTTGAGCTTCTCTTGATGCTCGAAGCATAAATCCGGCACAGGCAATTCCTATTTCAAGACGTGACAGTGTAAGAACAATTCCAACTGCAACGGCAATTCCTTTATCCTTAGGTCCAACTGGATATGCAACAGCACCATTGTATTGTATTTCTCCTGTTGGTACTTCTGCTGTTCCGAGTTTCCATTTTATGCGGTTAATTTGATAGCTATTCCTTTTTTCTTTCTCTTTATCTCCTGGTAACCAGGAAGGAACGATAAAGGCTGACACTTTTTTTGATCCAGAAATCTTAGCCGTAACAACTGAGTAATCAGCATGTGCAACCGAGCAGAAAAATTTGTTTCCATAGAGTCGATAGAACTTCCCGTCAGGTACTGCTTCTAGTAAGTTTGCTGGTAAATCAGATCCGCCTTGAATTTCAGTCATAAACTGGGCCCCAATCCCAAAGTCACCATTAATCCCATCCTTCGTATGCTCTAAAATTTCCGCTAACTCTGGAAACTCGGGATCATTATATTGGTCAATTAATGCGATTAAGCCATGTGTACATGTCAATGGACAGGTTACTCCTGCTTCTCCAATTTGGTGAGTTAGTAGTCGTTTCACAAAGCTTTCCCAAGGATGAATCAAACTCGAAAATAGTCCCTCTCCAAAAACTTCTTTTTCGAGTTCATGTAATTCTGCAGGCCTAACGATCTGATCAATTCTATGATTAAAAGCATCATAATGAAGCACATAAGGACGAACCTCAGGTCTAGCATTCATATCTGCTAAACGGCTCCACTTAAAAGAAACCCTGGGAGAAAAGTCTAGAATTTTAGTATGGACTTGCTCATATTCTGTACCAGAGTACTTTTTTACCACCTTCTGTAAAAATGCGTCATCCCGATACCAATCAAAACTTTGACGTTTTTCAATAAATTCATCAAAAGAATACGAGTTTTTACCTCTTGTTTCAGATTCTTGGGAAGCTAGGGTCATGACATCTCACTCCTCTTTTTGATTGACAAGTTATAATATTCAGAATTATTATAAATCTAAGTGAACGTTAACGTCAACTTGGAGGAATGAACACATGAAAGAGGATCGCTTATTTTCGATTAGTGAGTTAGCTACAATGTTTGATATCAGCTCAAGAACCATCCGATATTACGAAGAAATTGGTATGTTAACATCTGAAACGCGAGGTAGCCTTACACAGCATCGAACCTATACAAATGAAGAGCGGAGACGCTTAAAGATGATTCTTCGTGGAAAAAAATTAGGTTTCAGTCTACAGGAAATCAAGGAAATGATTGAGCTGTATGAATCTAATCCTGAAGGAGAGGAGGAAAAAAAGAAGATCATTTCATTTGCGGATAAAAAACTAGAAGAAATCAATGACCAAATGACACAACTACAGATATTACGTGATGAGATACTAGCTTATAAAGAAAAGTATATGGATTCTACTAAGTAAAGGAGAGGGAAAAATGGTTCCTACCCCCGGTGCTTAAACCTCTATACTCCTGGGGGTAGACACTTATATAAGTCACTATAATATGGTACTAAGAAGAATTATGCCCTTTAAGTAAATTAAACTTTACTTTAAGCTTTTAATTTTGGCTATTAATTCTTTTTTTAATATGTTAGCTTTTACAAGATTGTTATCTGGATGTGGGATAACTGTTTCTTTATCTATTTCTAGTATACTCACCATTGGGGTGAGAGATGTGTAAGGTAATGACGATGAGCATATACACTTTAGTGGCTTTTTGAACCAGATATTTCATCCTGAATCTTTTTATTATTTACACTTATTTCAAATCTCTTTGCTGAACCATTTGCTTTTATCATAAGGTGAGTATAAACCATACCAACTAGTATAAGAGTCAACTTGATACACTATATTACTGGATTGCTCTCTAACCATTACTACAGCTCTGGTGGGAGTTGCGTTCCAGCTTGAAGCTGCCCCTATTAAAGCATTGTAATTATAACTATTCATATTTTGGGTCATCACAGTCATCGTAGGTGATTCATATCCATATAAATAACGCGTCCAAGCTTCCGTTTTAGGTGAAGATAGAAACAACACTGAAATAAAAACTATAAATGTTAACAGTCCTTTTTGCTTATAAAATTTGACAGTATTTTTTTCACAATAACCCCCATTTTGATCTTTTTTAATATTTTCTAGTTGATACTTAAAAAAATTTTTTATACTCCCGAATACGCCATAAACCCACCATCAACCGGTACGGTAACTCCAGTCACAAACCCAGACATATTATCATCTACCAACCATAATAATGTTCCTAATAAATCCTCCGGTTTACCAAAGCGTCTCATAGGCGTGTGTGTAATGATCTTATTTGATCGTTCTGTTAAAGAACCGTCTTCATTAATAAGTAATTTCTTATTTTGCTCTGTTAAGAAGAATCCTGGTGCAATTGCATTTACACGTAACCCGGCATCTGCAAAATGAACGGCTAGCCATTGTGTTAGATTTTCAATTCCCGCTTTTGCTGCACTATAGGCAGGAACCTTTGTCATTGGCGATGGTGCGCTCATCGATGACATATTAATTACCACAGACCCTTTTCGGTTAACCATATCCTTCGCAAACACTTGCGTCGGAATCAGTGTCCCCAATATATTTAAATCAAACACAAAACCGAAGCCTTCTCTTGTTAAGTCAAAGAATGTTTGAATGCTGCTGTCCTCAAGGTCTTCTAGTTGGAACGTTTCCTTTGTTGTTATTCCTTTTGGATGATTTCCTCCCGCACCGTTAATTAAAATATCACAAACTCCGAATCTCTCAAGTACTGCTTCTCTTGCTTCCTTTACACTCTCTTGGTTTAATACATCACAAGAGATGGCTATTGTTTCCCCACCAGCATCGATAATATCTGTTTCTACTTCTTTCCCTTTTTCGAGGTTTCTATTTAAAACTGCAACCTTAACACCTTGTCTTCCCAGCTCTCTTGCCATAGCTCCACAAAGTACGCCACTTCCACCTGTAATGACTGCAACTTTACCTTTAAGGTTACGATTTATTTCTAGCATGTAGACTCCTCCTTCAAGCGTACAAATGTATCCCATATTCCCCAAAGATACATAATTCCAAGTCCCCGGTCATATAGTCCATATCCGGGACGACACTCTTCATCCCAAATATGTCTACCATGGTCAGGTCTTGCATACCCTGTAAAGCCAATATCATGATAAGCCTTTACTACCTCATGAATATCAACCGAACCATCACATGTACGATGAGAGGTTTCAATGAAATCTCCATTTTCAAAGCGCTTCAAATTTCGGATATGCGCAAAATGTATTCGGCCACCAAACTCTCGAATCATACCAGGCAAATCATTAGCAGGATTTGCTCCTAATGACCCCGTACAAAACGTAAGCCCATTATATGGATTATCTACTAAACTCAAAAATCTTCTAAGATTTTCGCGGTTTGTTATGAGTCGCGGTAACCCAAACACTGGCCATGGTGGATCATCAGGATGAATGGCCATTTTGATATCATTCTCTTCGCAAACAGGAATAATCTCTTCAAGAAAATACCTCAGATTGATCCATAAATCCTCGTTAGATACATTCTTATATGCTTCAAACAATTCTGATAGGCGCTGTAAACGTTCAGGCTCCCACCCCGGTAATGTAAACTCCTTATTTTCTAAGAAACTACTGACCAAATTGTCCGGTGTTATATTTTCAATCTTCGCTTTCTCATAAAATAAAGCTGTAGACCCGTCACCTAATTCCTTAAATAAATCACTGCGGATCCAATCGAACACAGGCATAAAATTATAGCAAATTACCTTTACTCCAACTTTTGCTAGATTCTTAATTGTTTCCTTATAATTTTCAATATATTGATTTCTTGTTGGAAGACCTAGTTTTATATCTTCATGGATATTAACACTCTCTACAACATCAATCGTGAATCTGTATTGATCGGCAGTCTTTTTCATTTCAAGTATCTTTTCAAGCGGCCATTTTTCACCTGGTGCCATCTCGTGAAGAGCCCAGACAATTCCTTCTACCCCTGGAATTTGTTTAATATAGGAGAGAGGTACGGTGTCATTTCCTTCACCAAACCATCTGAAAACCATTTTCATAGTGTTCAACAATCCCTTCCTTACGATTGTGTATCACTTGTCTACATTGAAGATGAATTTTGTTTGCGTATGATATTTTTCGCCTTCATCTATGGTTATTGACGGAAAATGCGGGTGATGAATCGCATCCGGTAAGCCTTGTGTTTCTAGGCATATCCCTAAATATTTACGAGCTTTTTGACCTTGGATCGAAAAGTCACCTTGTAATGAGTTACTTGAGTAAACTACGACAGATACTTCATCCGTTTCTACCTTTACTGTTCTACCACTCTCACTATCTGTTAAAAGGATTTCTTTATCTCCTTGTAGTAAGAATGGATGATCATAACCTTCACCAACAAGTTTGTTTTGCTGATGGGAGGAAGTAACCCCATCTCTTATTTGTCTGCCAGTACGAAAATCAAAAGGTGTATTTTCAACTTCTAGATAGTTTCCTGTAGGTAGGAACTCTTCGTCGAGTTCAAGGAACTGAGAGCTGTTCATGCGTAGTGTATGATCTAGAACATCTCTCTTCACATCACCACTAAGATTAAAATAAGAATGGTTAGTTACGTTCAAAATTGTTTTTTGATCTGTTGTTCCCTCATACGTAATGAGTACCTCATTTTCGTTATTCAGTGTATAACGGACAATCATATCCACATTACCTGGGAATCCTAATTCCCCATCAGGACTTCTGTATGAAAACTCCACTCCAACTAAATGATCTTCTTCAATCATAGCTGCATCCCATACGACATTGCTAAAGCTGTTAGGACCACTGTGCAGTGTATTTCCGTTTTCATTTTTTACTAGATTGTATTCTTTACCATCAAGCTCAAAGGATGCCCCGTTAATTCGGCCCGCTACTCGCCCTACTACGCAACCAAAGTATGGGGAATGATTGATATAATCCCCTATAGAATCAAATCCCAGCACAACGTTTTCTACTGTTCCATTTTTGTCAGGGACCATCACTTTTGTAATGGTGCAGCCGTACGTGATTGCACTTACTTCCATTCCATTGTCATTAACTAATGTAAAAGAAGCTACACTCTTATTATCTATTTTTCCAAACTCTTCTTCATAGATTCTCATTATCTACACCTCTTCTGTAAAATAAAAGGCGAGCCCAACCTATTGCATTGGCACTCGCCGTACTTCGTTTTAGAAGAACTTACATTTTCCCCTCATATGAAACCCAATCAAAATATGCTGGTGTCTGGCTATCCTGCCCATTGCCTGTTGCATACATCCCAATACAAACTCCAGTAAATGTAGTTGCGTAACCACCATTTAATTCAGGTGCTAGATACTTTGCAGGTGCCTGGGCAACCTCTGTCCACTCTTGACCTTCACTAGCATATTTAAACGAATAAGTTTCACTATCAGCTTGGATTGCCAAACGAACTGTGCCCTTTGCCACTTCAATACGGGCAACTTCTTCAGTATTCCCTTGAATTGTTTGAGCAGCAACAACATATCGCTTCCCATCAACCTGTTTAACACCAATTTCATAATGTGCCTTTTCAGCTAATCTAGCCGATAAACCAGCCTCTTCTCCATCAGTTTCCGGATTGAATTCTAGTAGTGTACTAAACTCCATTTCCAAATGCTGTTGTGGCTTACAAATGAATGCAGGTGTTGCTACATCGTTTAGAGTAAACTCATTTCCGAGTAATCGAAGCCAACCTTTGCGTTCTGTTAACGAATATGCATCAACAGGATTTGTTCGTAAGAAAAACCAAGATGTATCTAAATTCTCTGTGTCAAAATCTTCGTTAGTTACGGCCGTATCAACTATATTCGATTCACCAAGAAGTGCATCTGTCTCCATTATGATGTTCACATTACCTTCATTATTGTCTATCATCGGCCAGCCATCTTCTGTCCATGTAACAGGCGCTAAGAAAGTTTCTCTTCCCAAATGTCCGTATTCACTATTTACCATTCGAACACCTAGGAATACCGCCCACCAGTTACCATTTTTATCTTCAACTAAATCTGCATGTCCAATATTTTGGAGGAAGTGATTCGGTAACTTGTTATGAGTCAGTATCGGGTGATCTAATAACTCAAACGGACCATAAGGATTATCACCTTTTCCGATAATTGCTCGGTGATCGTCAGCAGTTCCACCACACGCTGTTAACATATAATACGTACCATTGATATTGTATAAGTGTGGAGCTTCTGTCCAAACACCTCCATCACCATTAAAAACAACAACAGGCTCTGTTAGCGCCTCTCCTGTTTCAGGATTAATTTCATATTGAATGATATGAGACCCTAATCCTTCACCGTTTTGGATTGTAACATATACTTTTCCATCAACATCAAACATTAACGATGGATCAATATTGCCATAAGGTATTTTTATAGGGTCAGACCAAGGACCCCTTGGATCCTTGGCAGTTACGTAAAAGTTTCCGTTGCCCATAACATCTGTCGTAATCATATAAAAAGTACCATCATGGTAACGAAGGGTTGGCGCATAGATACCTTGAGAACTATTTGCTTTTGATAGGTTTACCTGACTTTCTCTAGTTAGCACACTACCAATTTGTGTCCAATTAACTAAGTCCTTACTATGGAAGATTGGAACAGCTGGAAAATATTCAAATGAACTTGTTACTAGGTAAAAATCATCTTCTCCTACTTTTACTATACTCGGATCAGGATAAAAGCCTTGGATTACTGGATTTGCGAATTTTGTCATGGTAACCTCCTGTTATTTACGGAAAGCAGCTAAGCCTTCGTTAAGTTCTTTTGTTTGGCTGTAAATTGTTTTATATAGAGAGAATAATTCTTTATATTTCTCAACATTTTCAGGAATTGGCTCATATGTTTTAACAATTTGTGAAAAGACCTCTGAGCAATCATTTAATGATTCATACCAGCCACAACCGTATGCAGCTAACATCGCTGCACCAATACCAGGGCCTTGTTCGCTTGAAAGCTTGTGAATTTTTGCATTAAAGATGTCCGCTTGAATTTGAAGCCATGTTTCATTCTTTGCCCCACCACCAATGGAGATGATTGAATCAACTGTCTTTCCACTTTCTCTAAAAATCTCAATTGATTCATTTAACGAGAATGTAATACCTTCAATTACGGCTCTTGCAAAGTGTATTCTTTTATGAGATGCATCCATTCCAATGAAGCTACCTCTAATTAGGGCATCTGCATGTGGTGTTCTTTCACCAACGATGTATGGAGTGAATAGTAATCCATCTGCTCCAATCGATACATCTTCTAAACCATTTAGCATTTCATTGAAATCTTCGTTTGCAGCAAAGGTATCCTTGAACCAGCTTAAGCTATATCCTGCAGCCAGAGTTACACCCATTGTATAGAACGCATTTTCTTTACCATGGTTGAAGTAGTGAACCTTTCCTTGGAAGTCACGGTCTTTGCTTTCTTCATAAGAAAGTACAACTCCTGATGTACCGATACTGCAAAGTGTGTTACCTTCCGATAGAATTCCTGAGCCAATCGCGCCACAAGCATTATCCGCTCCACCTGCAAATACCTTCGTAGCTTCTGAAAGTCCAGTTTGACTTGCTACTTCAGAAGTAATTGTTCCAACGAATTCATGCGATTCCACTAGTGGAGGACAAATTGATGGGTTTACACCAACTGCTTCACAGATGTCGGTGCTCCACTTTTTCTCAGCAACATCAAGTAGCAATGTACCTGCAGCATCTGAGTAATCCATATGAAGCTTTCCAGTTAAGCGGTAACGTAGATAATCTTTAGGTAATAAGAATGTTGTAGCTTTTCTAAAGATACTTGGCTCATTTTCTTTCACCCAAAGAATCTTAGGTAAAGTAAAGCCTTCAAGAGCAGGGTTTTTCGATATTGCAAGAAGCTTTTCTTCGCCAACTAACTCATAGATATCTTTACATTGTTTTGTTGTACGTACATCATTCCAAAGAATAGAATTGCGTAGAACCTCGTTGTTTTCATCTAACAATACAAGTCCATGCATTTGTCCTGAGAAACTAATACCCTCAATATCTTCAATTGAACCATCAAATGCTTTAACTAATTCCTGAAGTGCTAGAGTTGTCTTTTCTACCCATTCTTCCGGGTTTTGTTCACTATATCCTGATTTTTCTTGGATTAATGGATAGGACTTGGAAACTTCCTGACACACTTCACCTTGTTGATTAATTAGTAAAACTTTTACCGCACTAGTACCTAAATCAACACCGATTACATATTTCATATTTAATCACCCTGTATTATGGATTTATTTGTCTATAAAAAATGTGCTGGAATATCAGTATCCCAGCACATTTTGGTTTTTTAGAAAACTCGGCGATTGCCAAGCCTTTAGGCGACAGCAGAGCCGTAGTTGCACTTATGCAGTAGGAAAGAATTTTATACTTTCCTATCTGCCAAAAAAGTCAGTTGTAGTGATTAGCGTACTGGTACAACTTGAGCTTCTAATAAATATTGGTTTAAGATTGCTTTTAAACGCTCTTGGCGACCAGACTTGTTTGTGATTTCGCCTAATGATAAAGCATGTTGCTCTAATTTATGGAAATCAGTTGTACCTTGAACGATTTCAAGACCGATTCCTTTTGTATAGCTGTCATAACGATCAGCGATGAAGTCTTCTAATACGCGATCTACTAAAAGACGGTGTGCAACTTTTAATCCGATTGCGAAGCTGTCCATACCAGCGATATGTGCATGGAATAAATCTTCCGGATCAAATGAACCTCTTCTTACTTTTGCGTCAAAGTTAAGTCCTCCTGAACCTAATCCGTCGTTAAGAAGGATTTCATACATTGCTAGAGTAGTAGAATATAAATCTGTTGGGAATTCATCTGTATCCCAGCCGATTAATGTATCACCTTGGTTAGCATCTACAGAACCTAACATACCGTTGATACGAGCTGTTCTTAATTCATGCTCAAACGTATGACCTGCAAGTGTAGCATGGTTAGCTTCAATGTTAAACTTGAAGTGATCTGTTAAATCATATTTTTGTAGGAAAGCAAGACCAGTTGCTACGTCAAAATCGTATTGGTGTTTAGTTGGTTCTTGTGGTTTTGGTTCAATTAGGAATTGAGCGTCAAAGCCGATTTCCTTCGCATAATCAACTGCCATATGGAAGAAACGAGCTAAGTTATCCATTTCTAATTTCATATCAGTATTTAGTAGTGTTTCGTACCCTTCACGTCCACCCCAGAATACATAGTTTTCTGCACCAAGTTCTTTACCGATTTCTAATTGCTTTTTAACTTTTGCAGCAGCATAAGCGAATACATCAGCATTTGGTGAAGTTGCTGCACCGTGTACCCAACGTGGGTTTGTGAAATTGTTTGCAGTGTTCCAAAGTAGTTTTGTTTTGCTTGTCTTCATGTATTCTTTGATCATTGCAACAATTTCGTCTAGGTTTTTGTAAGTTTCAGCTAATGAGTTTCCTTCTGGAGCGATGTCTACATCATGGAAACAGAAGTAAGGAACATTTAACTTTTCAAAGAATTCAAATGCTGCTTCAACACGAGCTTTTGCAAGATCCATTCCTGAAAGGTGATTATATGGACGAAGCATTGTACCCGCACCGAATGGGTCAGTTCCATCAGCTGTGAATGTATGCCAGTAAGCAACACCAAAACGCAGGATTTCTTCCATTGTTTTACCGCCGATTACTTCTTCTGGATTATAATGTTTGAAAGAGAAAGGATTTTTTGAGCTTGCACCTTCAAATTTAATGTGGTTTACATTTTGAAAATAAGCCATTTACTATTCCTCCTAATGTGTGTGTATGTTATGATTGAGTAATTTTTGACAACGCTTTCAAATTAACTATTAATCTAAGAACTTTTTGTCCTTTTATAACTCTGCGTTATCTCACTCAATTAGTTGGTGAACTAATTTATCTAGAGTATATCACCGCTATCTTCGTTTGTCTATTGAATAAACAAAGTTTTTAACTTAAAAAACTTTAGTTTTTACTGTACTTTTTTTAGCTAGGCTTTTCCTGGTTTTCCTCTAATAAATAGGTTTGTCTATTCAGTAAACTAAGTTATAATAGTAATAGATAGTATTAAGTAGGAGCGAAAAATATGAAACTTACCTATAACCAACAGATCATCAAACGTAATAATAAAACGTTAGTCTTCCAGATTATTAAAGACCAAGCTCCTCTATCTCGGGCAGATATTGCGCAACGATTAGGTTTAAACAAGTCTACTGTTTCATCTCTTGTAAATGAATTACTTGAAGACGACTTAGTGTACGAAACTGGTCCAGGAGAATCCAGCGGCGGAAGACGTCCTGTTTTATTACTCTTTAATCAGCATGCCGGTTATACAATTGGAATTGATATCGGAGTTAACTATATATTAGGAGTTTTGACCGACCTGCAAGGTAATATCGTAAATGAAAAAAATGTGTATCATACTCAAATTGAATTCAATTCAATCGTGAATCTAGTTAAGGAAACTATTTCTTCCTTATTAAAAAATGCTCCCGAAAGTAGATATGGTGTAGTTGGAATTGGTATCGGTGTGCCTGGAATTGTTGATAAAGAAGGTAAAGTTTTATTTGCACCAAATCTGTGATGGGAAGATGTTTTTATTAAGAAAGAGATTGAAGATTATTTTGACATTCCAGTTATTGTTGAAAATGAGGCTAATGCTGGTGCTTATGGCGAAAAGCAATTCGGTGCTGGCCAAGAGATTGATAATATCCTTTACGTAAGTGCTGGAATAGGAATTGGTGTTGGGCTTATCTTAAACGGTGAACTATACAAAGGTAATGGTGGTTTCTCTGGTGAAGCCGGCCATATGTTAATTGATATTGGTGGCAGGAAATGTAGTTGTGGCCGTGAAGGATGTTGGGAAGCCTATGCATCAGAGCATGCGTTATTGAAAATGGCTAAGCAGTTAGACCATATCGATCTTACTTTGGAAAGCTTAATTAGCTTAGCCAATCAAGGAAATGAAGAAATTATTGCGCTTTTTAAACAGGTAGGGACCTATATCGGTTACGGTATCTCAAATCTTGTAAACAGCTTCAATCCAGAGCAGGTGATCATTGGAAACCGAATGTCAGTTGCAAAACATTGGTTGAAAGCCCCTATTGAGGAAGCAATTTCACAACATGCGTTATCTTTTCATCGGGAAAGCCTTGAGATTACTTTTTCTAAACGTTCTATTTATTCAGCAGCACTCGGTGTATCCGCGTTTGCAGTTGAGCAATTTTTTACTGAAGAGCAATTATTGGAGCAGGTGTAACCTGGGGAGGAGGATCTCCCCAGGTTTTTAATGTGTTGTAGGCTCACGATTGGGTTCGGGAAACTTGGTGCGAAGTATTTGGGTTTATTTTGGCTAAAAAATCGTATTTTCTTGCTAAAAATCGTATTTCTGAATTAAAAATCGTATTTCCCTGCTAAAAATCGTAAATCCAAATTAAAAACCATAAATTGAAATTAAGAATCGTAAACAGGAAAATGCTACTCATTTTTACCGAATCACTTTTGAGGGGTACACGGTTTGGTTTGCATTGAGGCGTACGGCCGGTTTG
>NZ_JBFOKR010000006.1:0-128359 GCF_047246645.1 Ferdinandcohnia jepli | reverse complement strand
GTTTGGTTTGCATTGAGGCGTACGGCCGGTTTGGCTCAATTTTTGCTAAAAATCGTATTTTCTTGCTAAAAATCGTAAATCCGAATTAAAAATCGTATTTTCCTGCTAAAAATCGTAAATCCAAATTAAAAACCATAAATCTAAATTAAAAATCGTAAACCCTATAACTCCTACTCATTTTCACCAGAATGATATAAAAATAAGCCCCTTTCCTCTCGAAAGGGGCTATTCTACTATTCTATTTCTCTTTCGGCATCCAAATACGGTAGTTTCCGCTTAAAGCTAGCATGCTAAATAGGTATAAGCAGTTATCATAGTAGCGTCTCTCACCTGTGCGAACCGGTGTATTCCAGAATAAGTCTACATTTGCTTTGGCATGTGGGCCATCGACAGTTGCTAATGAAGCCATTGCGTTTGTAGCAATTAATCCAACTGGATGTAATGATTTTTCCTCAAAAGGTTCTCCATCAATTTTATATCGACGGTAGTCCTCAGGTTTTTTATCCGCAAAGAAACCTTGAATTTTATCCGCCTCTTCTTTATCCCACTCTGTGCCGCCAAACCATTCTGCATCCAAACCAATGTTAGCAGCTACGCGGTATGAATCACTGAAAAAGTCCCCGTACCCGCGAATATGATTTGGTGTTCCATCATAATGAGCATATTCTGGAGCTAAGCCTGTTTCCGAATGGCACGCAGTCTTCAAGTATTCTCTACTTGCTTCAGCTGCTTCCTTCCAGAACTGACGATCCTCTGGATAAGCCCAAAGTGCAAATAACTCATAGAAATGTGGCAAATGATAAGACGGGTCAGAAAACTCAACCTCAGGTACAAATTTAATAAGTTTATTTTCTGGGTTCCACATTGGGAAGCCATCATTATTTTCACCTTTATGGATACAATCTCTTAATAAGTCCTTCGCTTGCTCACTGTAGTTGAATGGTGCTTCACGGTCACCCCAACGATGTGAAGCAAAGAATAATGCTAAGGCAAAAAACTCTTCGCCATCAGGAGCTGGCCCATGAGCATTTTTTGTACCATCTAGAGCACATGACCACGCAAAATACCCCGCATGCAACCCTTCTGTCATATACATATTTTTCTTAGCCCAAGACCAAATGCGGTCAAACTCTTCTTGCTTATCAAGTTGTACAGCCACCATCATTCCATACGACATACCTTCTGTACGTACATCAATATTACCAGTGTCAACTAAATAGCCGCCGCCATCTTCACTTTCATGATAGATTTTTGTATCTTCATCACCATAAAAAATTTGGTTCCATGTATCTTCAACTCTTGCTTGAATTTCCTCTTCAGAGTAACCATACTCTTTAAATAAATTGCGATACTCTCCAGTATAAAATGCACCTTTAGTCATCTTACAGTTCTCCCTTCAGTATATGAATCAAAGTATGCTGGTTTAATAAGAATCTATCAGACTATCATCCAACCCATGATACGTATCAGTCTCATCTTTTCTCGGTTGAATTTCGATTAAAGTCACTTCGTTTTTGGATAAAATAAGCTCTAGCTTTAATACACTATTCTCTACTTCCATTTGTGCAGTAGTGAGGAGTGGTTGGGCCGCATGACGTAGTGTTTCTACAGCTTGCTTATCTATGAATCTTGGACGTCCCATTTCCTGCCAAACTCTCCATGGGTTTGCATATTGTTCATTTACTATCTGGCGTTTTACAAATGCATTCTTACATGATAGTGGAATTTCAAGCTCAACTATCTGGTTATGGTCATTCCCTTTCTCCAGCACTTCATTCCAAGCAACTAATGCGATTGAACCGTCTTTCCTTCTAGTAACAAGTATCTGCTCATCGCGATAAAGCTGCTCCTCACCAAGCTGGTTGAAAAAGTAGAACAGATGGAAAGTAGGCTTTAGTATTTCGTTTAACCCAATTAGCCCAAATCCACCATGGAACTGTGCTTTAGGTACATCACTTTCTTCAAATACATCACTAAATGTCCAATATGAGAAGGAGTCAACATAATCTCCTCCCTCACTTAAAATTCTTGCTAGATACGCAGCATTTAGCGCTGTATCGTGAACCGGATTTATAGGACTATAGGAAGTATTGTATTCTGTAATATGAAATGGCAGGTTCGGAAATGGTGACTCATAAATCATACCTCGTACCGTTTTAAACTGATGAAGCATATCTGTGTTATCTACCAATTCCTGATAGTAATATTCAAAGGTCTTTTTATGCGGCGCTTTTGATGTATAGGCATGTCTACTCACAAAATCGACTGGTGCGTTTTCCTCATGACAGAAGTTAAGAAAATCCACAATCCAATGATCAGCTCCACCACAAATGGCTGGACCACCTACCTGCAATTCTGGATGAACCTCTTTCACTGCATTTGCTGTAACCTTATATAATTTGAAATACTCTTGTTTATCTGCATCTTTCCAGAAGTTTACTAGATTAGGTTCATTCCAGATTTCAAACGGCCATTTTAAAACTTCATCAATCCCATACCGCTCTACAAAATGAGAAACGACCGCAACAATAAGGTCATGCCATTTTTCATAATCTTTTGGAGGTGTTACATTTCCCTTCCAGTAAAAAATTGTCTGGTCTCCTGAAGCTAGTTGAGAAGGCATAAATCCTAACTCTACGAATGGTCGAATTCCGATTTCAAGAAACGAATCAAAAATTCGATCAATGTATGTAAAGTTATAGAACGGGCGAGTCTCACCATCTACTTCAATTTCCCGATAGATTCCAACATCGTCTGAAAGCAAGCCATGTCCTCTGATATATTCGAAACCAATTTTTTCTTTTGCAAGTTTTAAATGATCAAGGTACTCCTTTTGTAGTGCAAGACCTAGGCGTCCTGTTCCCACACAATATTTCCAGTTCTTTTTGAATGTTGTTACTCGATCTTGAGTGATAGTTATTCTTTTCATAACCTTGTCCTCTCGTCGTTGTTATATTACTGGTAAGAAAAATGTGCTAGATTTCATGGACCAGCACATCTTAACTTTTTAATAAATCTTACGTTCCTTCACATCATCTATCCCAGATTTTCTGTAGAAATACGTATTAATTTTGTCACGCCACTCTTTTGAATGTTCGCTTTGTTCTTGTAATCTAGCTAGAACACCTTCAAATCTTGTCGTGTCCATTTCACCTTCAAGTTTCTTCCATTGAGTAACAAGATTTTCAGCTTCTTCAACTCCTTCAAAGTGAGTATTGTAGATATGCTGTATCACTGTTACCCCAGACCTTAGAACATGTGTATATGGTACGTGGTGGAAGAAAAGAATGAGTTCATCTGGACATGTATCTAATGATTCAAATAGGTCGGTATTTTCTTTAAAGTACTGACCTGTATATCCTGTTCCATCTTTTAATGTACGGTTTACACCGATACCTTTCCAATCAGCAAAATGATAGGTGCCCCACACATCATACTCATAACCGTCTACGTTTGGTCCATAATGATGGCTAGGATTAACCATCCAGCCTACTCCTAGTGGAGCTGTGTATTTTTCATAGATACTCCATGATGTATGAAGCATATCTTTTAGTTTTTCGAAGACGAGTTCATTTTTCCCAAACGTTTGCTCAACCCATTCTTCTGTAATTTCATCGGTCTTAAGGTCTGGATTCCAAATAAGTCTTCCGTATCCATAGAAATTCGCTTGTGCCAATGTATGACCATTCCAGTTTAAGTCGTCTCCGATATTTGAAACCGCAGTAATTCCACTTAAAGTATTATGATATAAAGAACCGGATACTACTTTTTTAACGGTAGAGCCTTCACCTTTTGCATGCGTATCGAAATCCAGCACTTCTTTCCATTGTGGAATGAGGTAGCAAAGATGCCTTTGTTGTCCTGTATATTCCTGTGTTACTTGGAACTCAAGAACCTGATTCGTTTCTGACATTGCGCCAAATAGAGGAGAAACAGGCTCTCTAACCTGGAAGTCCATTGGTCCATTTTTAATTTGCAGAACAACATTTTCAAGGAACTGTCCATCTAATGGTTTAAAGTGATCATAAGCTGCACGCGCTCTGTCAGTTTTACGGTCACGCCAATCTTGAAGACAGTTGTACACAAAACATCTCCAGAAAACGACTCCACCAAAAGGTTTTAATGCTTCTCCAAGCATATTTGCACCGTCTGCATGTGTTCTGTTATACGTAAATGGCCCTGGGCGATGCTCTGAATCTGCTTTAACCACAAAACCGCCAAAGTCAGGAATATAGTTATATACTTCTTTTACTTTTTCCTTCCACCAACTTCGAACGCCCTCATCAAGTGGATCAGCCGTATCTAAGTCCCCAAGCTGAATTGGACTTGCATAGTTGGCACTTAAATATGTCTTTATTCCATATCCACGAAAAATATCAGCAACCTTTGCTACGTCCGGTAGATACTCACTGGTGATTAATTTGGATTCAATTTCATGAACGTTTACATTATTTATTGAAACACCGTTAATTCCTACTGAAGATAGAAGTCTTGCATAATCCTTTATTCGATTCCAATTTCTAATAAATTGATAATCTTTATAAAATATTGATTTTCCGGCATACCCTCGTTCAATCGAACCGTCCATATTATCCCAATGGTTAATCATACGTAATTGGTTCACTGGTGCTTCCACAATATCTAAACTGTGTAAATCCGCTTCTTGCTGGATCATACGTAATAAGTGGAATACCCCGTAGAGAACCCCTTTGTCCGTCTTTCCAATAACATATAGTTTGTTTTTAACAGTCTTGATAAAATAACTTTCACTGTTTAATGAACTTAATTTAGAGGCATCAATTGGCAAAGCCCCGTTTTCAAAACTCAATAAAACAGTAGCTGGAGTTATTACATTTTCATCCTTAATTGTTGGTTCAATTCCCAGCATGGATGTAATTCCTGAAATCATCTCTTGTCTAGCAGATTGAATAAGTAAAGACTCATTAGGAATAACCAGTTGGCTTAACAGGTCTTGATTCCTCTGCACCCATTGGACATCCCCTTTTCGGGTATATTGCAACCACGCTTTGTATTCATTCATATTCTCTGGGGTGATTCCAACAGTTCCTACTGTTTCCTCAGTACTGTTATAACTCAATGAATTTTCCTCCTAATTGTGGAATAGAAGTTTTATTTAAAAGATGTAATCCTCTCAAACGCCTGCTTTGGTTGTTGGTTTACATCAAATACAAATGGCCAATTCTTTCTTCCTCTTACAGGAAAGTCATCTAACCATGTATAGTCATCAGCAACTCCCCAGAAGGTTACGCTGCTAATTACATCTTTGTACTCACGCAGTAATGAAAAAGATTCTTCATAGCGCTTTTCTTGTAAAGCAACCATTTCAGCAGTTGGGGCTTTTAAGTCTGTTCTCTTATCTTCAAAGTTAAATACAGAGAAATCGAATTCTGTTAACTGAATCTGTAAGCCTAGCGAAGCATATTTCTCAATTGCTGCCCGAATCTCATCAATTGTTGGTGATGTCAGGTTCCAGTGTGCTTGCATTCCCACACCATGAATTGGCACCTCTCTTTCGAGTAAAGACTTTACTAGTTGATAGATTTTGTCACGTTTTTCCGGTTGGCTTTCATTGTAATCGTTGTATATTAATAGCGCATTTGGATCAGCTTCATGTGCAAAACGAAAAGCTTTTTCGATGAACTCTTCTCCAGCGATATCTAACCATTTAGACTTTCGTAGAAACCGTTCATCACTATCGTCGATTACCTCATTTACAACGTCCCAGCTATGGATACGGCCTTTGTAACGACCTGCTACAGCGGAGATATGATTCTTCAAACGCTCAAGTAATAACTCCTTACTTGCCACCGAACCATCTGGAGCTTGGAACATCCAATCTGGGGTTTGATTATGCCAAACTAATGTATGCCCACGTACCGCTTTGTTATGCTCTTCTGCAAAGGAGATAAATTTATCGGCAGTTTCAAATGTAAACGTACCTTCCTCTGGTTGAAGATGTTCTGGCTTCATTTCATTCTCGGCAGTAATACTATTAAAATGGTTAACTATTAATTGTTTAGCACTATCTATCGTGCGATTATTGATAGCTGCACCTATTAAAAAATAGTCTTGATAAATGTCAAATAAGCGTTTAGATTGTTGAGTCATCGTTTACCTCCGGCTTCTCTTTTTAACAAGTGTAGAATAACTAGTAACTAAATTTACCTTGTCAACTGTATTTCTGTTTTCTAATCTATTTAATAAGATGCTAGCAAGAACAAGAGACCTCTCCCACACAACATCATTTTCTTCAAGTTCATATTACACATCTAGATAAAAGTGAAGGCTGTCCTAAAATAGGATCAGCCTTTTACTCCACCGATAGTTAGTCCTTTTACAAAGTACTTTTGTAGGAACGGATATACTAAAATAATTGGTACAGATGCAATAATAGTCATTGTTGCACGGATAGAAGTTGGTGTTACTGTATTGGCTGCTGCATTCGCATTTGCAAAGGCGTCTGCTGCCGTTTTACCTGACATAGAGGCATTTGAGTTTTGTAATATTTTCATTAATTCGTATTGCAAGGTACTTAGTTCTGGAACTGAAGAGTTGTATAAGAAAACATCAAACCATGAATTCCATTGGAAAACTGCTACGAATAAGGATACTGTTGCTAATACTGGAAGTGAAAGTGGTAATACAATTTTAAAGAATGTAGTAAAATCACCAGCACCATCAATCTTTGCAGATTCCATTAAGCTTTCTGGTAGTCCATCAATAAATGAACGGATAACGATAAGGTTGAAAACTCCAATTACACCTGGAAGTATATATACCCAGAAGCTTCCTAGTAAGTTTAAGTCTCTCATAAGTAGGAAGTTTGGAATTAATCCTCCATTGAAATACATTGTTAGAATGAATGCGATTGTTACAAACTTACGTAATACAAACTCTTTACGGGAGATTGTATAAGCAACCATCGCAGTACAGAATACTGATATTAATGTACCAACAACTGTTCTTAGTACTGACATGAAGAACGCACCCATTAGCTGTGATTCACCAAATACATGCTTATAGTTGTATAGAGTAAACTCACGCGGCCAAAGGAATATACCACCCTTAATTGAATCTGTAGCATCATTTAATGAAATTGCTAATGTATTCAACATTGGATAAAGCATTACAGCACATAAAAGAATCATGAATGTATAGTTTGAAATATCAAAGAGACGATCTTCCATTGAGGAATGGCGTGCGCTGACTTTAAATAATTTTTTCATGATTTACGCCTCCTTAAAATAATCTTTCTTGACCAAATCTCTTGGCAATTGAGTTTGCACTAAATAAGAAGATAAAGCTGACCACTGTTTTAAATATTCCTGCTGCCGTAGCAAGTGAATAGTTACCCATTGAAATACCGTATTTTAATACGAAGATTTCTAATACCTCTGAATAATCAAGGTTCATCGGGTTTCCTAAAAGGTACTGTGGTTCAAAACCTGATTCAAGGATATTACCAAGGTTCATAATTAATAGAATAATAATAGTAGGTTTTAGTGCTGGCAAAGTAATAAGGAACATACGCTGTAATCTTGAAGCACCATCAATTTCCGCTGCCTCGTATTGTTCTTGGTCAATCATCGTAATTGCAGCTAAGTAGATAATTGTATTCCAACCGAGGTTTTTCCATACATCTGAAGCTCCAATTATTCCCCAGAAGTACTCACCAACCCCTAACCAAAGAACTGGTTCAAGGCCTAATTTTGTTAGGGCTATGTTTATGATTCCGTTATCAAGAGATAGCGTATAAGACACGATACTTGCTGCTACTACCCATGAAAGGAAGTGCGGCATATAACTGATTGTTTGTACTATTTTCTTGAACTTCATATGTCTTAATTCGTTAAGTAGTAATGCAAGGAAGATAGCTGTAACAAATCCTAATACTAGATTAATTGCACTCATTGCAACCGTGTTACGTAGTACACGTAAGAATGCTTCATCGAGAAATAGAAACTTGAAGTGCTCTAAACCTACCCATTCCTGTTCACCGAAACTTCTTGCAGGTTTGAAATCCTGGAATGCCATTGTCCAGCCCCAAAGTGGGACATATTTGAAGATAAATAACCAGAGTAAGAATGGCACACTCATGATGAGGAGTGCTTTTTGTTGTTTACATTTATGAAAGAAGAGCTTTATCCCTGTGGGTTTTTGATTCGCAGTATCTATTGGAAAGGAAACAGTTGATGTTTTGCTTTCAGTACTCACGATTACCCCTCCTTAAATCTTTCTAATAATCTGAAAGGCCAGGCTTTGAACCTAAGAAGGTAGCCGGCCTTTCAGTTCTATTACTTATTATTTAGAATCAGCAACACGTTGTTTAACAACGTCTGTCATTACTTTTTCATATGCTTCTACATCTAGTTCTCTAAATTTAGTAACATATTCATCCCAGATTGAATCAAATTTACTTGGCTCAGAAAGTACTAACTCAGGGAAGTATTTTCTTTGTAAATCTCTCTTCTTTTGGTCAAAGATTTGAGCTGGTGAACCTTGCTCTAATGTTGCACTCCATGCTGGATACCATGGTCTGTCATCTGGAGCAGAGAATAAGTCAGAGAATACTTGTGCATCATATTCTTTTAGAATTGCTAAATCACCGTCAGTATAAGTTGCTTGTGCAACCTCTGCTTGTCTACGTGGCTCCCATGCGTTACCGTCAGAGAACATACCGTTACCACGTGGCCAGTAGTATTCGAAATATTGGAATCCGAATTCTTCTTTAAATTCTTGATTAGCATAAAGTTCGATTTGCTCATCAGTTCTGTAGTAACGACCATTTTCGTCAACTTCGAAAGTTTCGCCTTCAATACCCCACATGAATAGTTTTTGAATTTCTTCTGAAGCCATGTGGTCTAAGAATTTGATAATACGTACTGGATCTTTTGCACTTGTAGTAATACCGATACCACGGTTATTTACGAATGAAGGTGGATCGATATACTGATCTTTAATGCTTTCGTCAAATACGATTGGTAGTGCGATATAACGTCTGTCATCATTTCCTGCTTGTAGTAATGCGTTTTCAGCTTGAGCAACTTCCCAACCATAGTCGAAGAATCCTAATACACGGCCAGATGAAAGTTTAGCTAAATACTCATCATAGTTTGAAACGAAAGATTCTTTATCATAGAAACCTTGATTGTTTACATCATTTAATTTTTGTAAATATCTCTTTGTAATATCTTTGTCTCCATAAACTGTTGCTTCATGTGTTTCCATGTCAACGATTACTTCACCGTCGTTTGGATAACCAGCTAAGTGCATTGGAGCGTTAGCAATACCCATGAATCTCCAGTCATAAGTTAATGATGTGAAACCGATTGTTTTATTTCCGTCAAGCTCTGGATATTTTTCAGCATACTTTGTGATTAAATCAAAATATTGATCAAGTGTTTTTACTTCTGGATATCCAAACTCTTTTAAAACACCACGTTGGATGAAGAAAGCACCTTGGTCGATGTTAGGGTTTGGAAGATATCCTTGCTCAGCACTGAATGGAATGAAGTAGATATTTCCATCTTCATGAGTCATTTTCTTTAAGTAAGGGCCATAAAGCTTTTTAAGGTTTGGAGCATGTTCTTCGATTAAGTCATTTAGAGGGATGAATCCTTCAGCTTCTAATACTTTATCGATTGCAATATCCGGAACAAGAAGATCTGGGTATTGACCACTTGCGATCATTGTTCCAATCTTAGTGTTAACATCACCAACAAGATATTCCATTTGAACTGTTACGCCAGTATCTTCTTCTAAGATTTTACCAATCTTAGTGTCAGTTGACTTAACATCTTTGTTAGGTGTTCCGGCATTAAAGTAAGTGATAGTAACTGGATCTTTGCTATCAGAAGATGAACCTTCTGAATTAGTTGAAGCACTATCATCTTTACATCCTACTAATGCAATCAGTAGAACTAATGATAATAAAACTGCAAAAAAGCTCTTCTTTGCCATTCCTTTAAACCCCCTAGGTTTATATTTTGAAAGCACTTTCATTCCTGAAAGTATCTTCATTATAAAACGCTTTCAACATAAGTTGGACTAGGTAAACTATAGTTTACACTTAAAAAAGTTTAGAGTGATTTAAAAACTAAAGTTTTTTACTATTTGTTTACCTTTATTCTTGAATTGGCAATCTTATCGTGATTTTTGTTCCTGTATCATCACTCTTAATATCAAAGTTGTACTGGTCAACATAGTGCAGTTTTAGTCGGTAATAGACATTTTTAATACCAACCCGGTCACCCATGGCATCTTCCGTTCTTAAAGATTGTAAAAGCGTTTCTAGTTTTTCCTGATCAAAACCGGGTCCATTATCGTGAATAACAAACTCAAAACAATCATTCAGTTTTTTTGCTGAAATTGAAATTGTTCCCTTCCCTTTCTTATGTTCTATCCCATGAATACTTGCGTTCTCAACGAAAGGTAGTAGAATCATATTGGGAATAACTATTTTCTTTGCAGATTCATCAATATCTAGACAATATTCAAGTTTATCTTCGAATCTATATTTCTGGATTTCTAAAAATGAGTGAATAATATTCATTTCGTCCTCTACTGTCACCCAATCTTTTCCCCAAGTAAAGGATCTACGAAGCATCTTTGCCATGTTTTGAATGATCTTTGCTGTTTCTTTTTCCTCTTTAATTAGACTTCGCATGCGAATTGTTTCTAATGCATTAAACAAAAAGTGAGGATTGATTTGACTTTGAAGCGCACTTAGCTGTGCCTGTTTACGTTGAAGCTCTAAATCTTTCTTTTGTATATTTGCCAAATAGACATCTTGAATTAAATCCCTAATTTTGGTAGACATTCGATTAAATTCACTTGTTAATTGGCCAATTTCATCTTTGTACTCCATTCCATCAATTGTTTCAAAGCTTTGATTTTTCATCTTCTTCATATGATGTAAAAGTCTATTAATCCGAAAATGCAATGATTTGGAAATTAAGATAATAATAAGTGTAGGAACTAAGAAATTTAAGGTAGCTAAATACAAAATGAATTCTCTCGAATGATAGACATCCTGCAATATTTCTTTCTCAGAAAAAACGCCTACTATTCTCCAGTCCTTAAAGTAGTCTTGACTATCAACTGCTTCGTCAATTACAGTAGTTCCTTCAGGTAACGTTACTGATTTAAAAGCTTGAGGTTGCTCAGCCCAGTTTATAGAAGGGTCTGTTGCGTACTCTATTTCACCTTTTTCATTTAGTAGATATACATTGCCTTGAAATGTAACATTACTAAAAATATGCCTTACGGTTTCCTTCTTCAAATCAATTTTCATGATTTTATTTGTTCTATTGTAGCTTTGATAATAATCCAGCTCGCGGATAACACTAAATGTATCTTTTTGTATGTCTGAGCCTGTCCTCGTAATAACCGGGTAATTCTTTAATTCATCAAGGTTTTTGTACCACTCTTCTTTCATCATTGGTTTCGTTAAGCGATTAACTCCACCCGAATAAATAATAGTATCGTTATCTGTATAAAAAGAAATGGAGGCAACAGATGAGAACATTGCCCCATATTTGTTAAACCCCCTTAGAATACTGTCATATTCTCTAACATACTCTATCGGTGAATCATACGTTTTATCTAACAATTCATTAATATTATTATCTGTATAAATCATGGATGAAACACTAACTGCATCATATACACTTTCGAGGAAATCATTTCTTATCTGCTCTAATGCGATCGATATATCTTTCATTTTTTGATCTTTTACATTATTACTCGTTACAACGTAAAAGATAATATTTGTTAAAACAATTGGAAGAAAGACGGCTAGCACATATAAGACTATTAACTTTTTATTTAGCTTAAGATTATTAAAAAAATCAATCAACTTTGTTCCCTTATTTAAGGATCTGGTTTCTATATTCAGTTGGACTCATTCCTTCCATCTTCTCGAATTGAGTTACAAAGTAATCTGTACTACCAAAGCCAACCTTTTCTGCAACTTCATAGACTCTTTGGTTCGTTTGTCTTAACAGCTTCTTTGCCTCTTTTATTCGAATGTCTAATAGAAATTCTTTAAAATAGATACCATAGGTTTTCTTGAATAATTGCCCCATATAGACAGGATTGATATAAAATTTTGAAGCAATTCCTTTTAAGCTGATGTTTTCATGATAATGCTTTTCTGTATATGCCTTTATTTTGTGTATATCGCCCTTTACATGCTCCTTGCGCAACTGGTGGATTCTTGTAGTTGAATCAATAATATAAGTTGTAAATTGTTTTTTCAGGTCAGATGGGCTCAAATTAAATCGATTCCACGAGAGCATCGTGTAATAGGCAGAATAATCCTGTTCGCTTTCTTCCATACTCTTGAGAGTTTTAATTACTCTTTGAACACAGTGATTTATCGCTCCCTTAACCGCTTCCGGCGCATAATATTTTTCTTGAAATTCAGTGAACATACTATTAATAAAGGCTTGAAGATGTTCAATATCGTGTTCTTCTATATATTCCATGAGCAATGAAAATTGTTCATGATCAATTTCTGAGTAATTTACTCGAATATCTTTAATAGTTTCATAAAAAACAGGCTCGTTTTCTTTACATATAAACTTGAAGAGAGATGCCTGTTTAGCTGTCTCGAATGATTCCTTTACTGACTGTATTTCAATAAATGAACTTCCTACGTAAATTGAGAAACTACCAATCTGCAAGTTAGAGAATACATTGGATAGCTTCTTAATTTGATTTTCCAGGCTACTGTGGCTACCTGCCATTTCTTTGGAATTAATGATAAACCCATAATTCCTTGTACTATGTTCAAGAACGGGAACATTGTAATCTAGTATTTCTGCTATAGCTTTTTGGACTTCATCTCTTATTTTAGTTTCTTCAACAGATTCACAGGCATCCTCATATACTTCTAAAAGGACATAGTTATGAGTGTTGCCTTCCTCAAACCTTACCTCTTTTTTAAAGGGTTCTAATACATCTGGTGTAGTAGTACCTACCAATAACTCTTCAAATATTGATTGATAACGAAGAAGTTCCTGCTTACGGTTCTGGTTTTCTTCTTCTCGCAAAGATTGCGCAAGCTTTTGAAGTGCTTCTTCCATTTCATCCTGATCGATTGGTTTTAGAATAAAATCCTGAACTCCATATCTGATAGCATGCTGTGCATATTTAAAGTCATTAAATCCACTTATAATAATAAATTTAGGAGTGTGAAATTCAGACTCAACCACACGCTTTATTAATTCAAGTCCATCTAATATTGGCATCCTAATATCCGTAATTACTAAGTCTGGGCATGAATTTTTAATAATATTGAATGCATCTTCACCGTTATCTGCTTCACTTACCACCTCAAACCCACATTTTTCCCAGTCAATTAAGCTCTTTAATCCTTTTCGGATAAATAATTCATCATCAACGAGTAGAACTTTTTTCATTTCAAATTCCCCCTACTAAAATCCTAATAAAACAAAGCTAGCTTAACTATGATAAAACTCACTTAAGAATTTATGAAAATATTATTTATCTATTATAGAGTTTAATTAGAAATAATGAAAACGATTTCATGTATTTTAATAAAAAAATTTACCGAAAAGACAGAAAATATTTCGTAAAAAAAGTGTAGACAAAGTCTATTTAAACTTTGTCTACAATCCTTTTATGGTTGAACAACGCCGTAGTCCTCTTGTTTTTCTACTATTTTTTCAAAACTTTGAAGACCTATCTTCATAAGAACAAGAGCATATATACTTGGGAAGAAAAATGGAAGAAGACCTGGAATGTACTTAAGCAAAAGGCTTAGCACCACAATTGCAGCTACCATCATCAATGTATATAAAGGATTTGCAATTCCTATATAAAATGCATGTTTAATATTTTGTAACAACTTCACATCATAGTGTACAAAAACAGGAAAAATATTTAGAGCTATGGTTACATAAATGATAGCAAATAAAACTAACAAAAAGGACATGATGATCTGTGAAGTCCCTTGCAGTATACTAACGTATACATAATCAAAATAAAGAGTATACCCTATTACAGTTAGGAAAAGCCCGAGAACATTTGCTTTTATGAATTCTTTTTTATACGTCTGTACAAATGTATTAAAGATTGGAATATCGTCCTCTTCTGTCTGCCACTTTCGAATGACTGCAAAAAGGGCTGCTGTAGCTGGAAATACTCCAAAAATAACAAGTCCAACACATGAAAATAATATCCAGAGTAGATTCACATATGCAAGCCTCATGATGCCGTTACTCATTTTATATACTCTGCCACTTGTCCAGTTTGATTCCAAGTTTATCACCCATTTCTCATTACTGCTTTAGCATAGTAAAACCTAATACTTACTTTTGATTATACTAATATAAAAGTAGAATGAGAATCACTCATTTTATGGAAGCGTTTTATTGAATGTCTTTTCCGTGAACAAATGATGGTTTTAACCAGTTTTATCTTTATCATGATTTATATCACATCATTGATTAGTAAGGACATTTATAATCTATGTATAGGGAAAAATACTGAAAACGAGAAAAAGGAGCTGCAATCATGAAAAAAGAGACTTTAGATAGTTTTATTGAATATAATGAGGACCGCTTTACAAAGCGTATTGTATATAAAGAAGGGGAAAGTACAGTATTTGTTCTAAACTTTATGCCTAATCAAGCACTACCTGCTCATAAACACCCAGGAACAAATGTATATCTATTAGTACTAGATGGTGAAGGAACGTTTACAATTGATCAAGAGGTATCAAAGGTAAAAAAGAATGATGTTATTCTTTGCAATGGTGAAGAAGAACTAAGCTTTGTAAACGATGGAGATCAAAATGTTAGCCTTTATGTAATGCTAAATAAAATTCCTGATGAGCGCTTTGTCCAAAATATATAAGAAAAGCGCAAGCGCCTTGAAATAGGAACATCGACTAAAATCCGCCACGTCCTGTGGCGAACGTCGATGTCAGCACATCCTCGAAAATGCTAAAGCATTTTTTCTGCGAGGCTTATGCTCACGAAGCATTCCTTAGTGTTGCCGCCGCAGGAGGGGTGAAGCGACCTCGAGTTGCTTAAAAGCATAGCTTTTGCGCAAGATACTCGGAGAAGCTTATTCAGGTAGGAAAACTGGCTAGGCGCTGGTGCTAGACAGCGAAAACTAGGTTGAAATTTTTATACTGCCATATAATATAAAAACACCTGCTTACCTGGCAGGTGTTTTCTATGTTAATTCATAACCCATTTATCTTTCATAAACAAAATACGACCGATGATGAAAATGATAACCATACAAATGACATTGCTTCCTAATGTTAGTAGAATATGTTCAGCATTCACAATACCGAATAGTAATTCCTTAAGTAAACTGAATAAGTTCATAATAGGTATAGCGAAATGCTGAGCGGTTAATTCATTTACTCCAACCCCTGTAATCATTAAAGCTGGGAACATACAAATCATCATGACAGGGCTGCTATAGCTTTGTGATTCTTTAATGGTTTTACCAATAATGCTGGTTAGCATTAATATCGAAGCATTGAATGCAGCGTAAATAATAGATAATCCTACCGCTATCCCAACAATTAGAATTCCTTGATCCCCAAAATCAACCGCATTTTTAAGGTTTTCTGTCAGTAAACTTATTTCCAAAGCTACTACAATTAAAGTAATAATACCAATGACAGAACCAATCGTGGCAATTGTTAACCACTTTGAAAAGAGAAGAGTCGATCTTTTTACGGGTGTCATTAATAGAGCTTCCATTGTTTTCTTCTCTTTTTCTCCTGCAAATAAGTCTGCTGCTGATGGACCTGAACCGACTCCTATAGCAATGGATAAGATAAGAGGTATTAACATTGCGAGTAAATCAACACTTTGATTCTCTTCAGTAATTTCTTTTTGTTCAATTGTAAAAGGCTTGATTAGTTCAGGATTCATACCTTGTACTTGTAATCGATCAGTGATAATCACTTTTTCATAGCCTGCTAATGTATTTGTGATGATATTCATTAGATTTGAAGACTTTTGACTAAACGAATCTCCAAGAAGAGTAATAGTTGCCTGCTCGCCATTTTGAACCGATTCTGTAAATTCAGGTGAAAGTGATAAAGCAGCATGAGCTTCCCCCTCTTTAAGGACTGCTTCAAGATTTGAAGCTGGGATTAATTCGATATTATCAAATCCAGAAAAAATACTTTCCACTTCATTCATAGCCGATTCTTCCACTGCTAGATTGTATGATTCATCTATTCCATCTGAAATCATTTTTTCATAGAATAATGTTAATCCTGTCATCATTATAATTGGTAAGAATACTGTTAGTAGCAAAGTTCTACGGTCTCTAAAGGAATCTTTTAGTTCTTTTATATAAATTTTACGAAGCATAGTTTTCGTTCCCCCTAACAAGTTTACTCATAAAAATATAGTTTAAATCACTGTTTCCTTCTTTTTTATATAGTTCCTCAAGGTCACCATGAAAAATAAGTTCTCCTTTATGCATCATGGCAACCGAGTCACATAGCATTGAAACTTCTTCCATAATGTGACTAGAAAAGATGATTGTTTTTCCCTCACGCTTTAGTTGGTGTACAAGCTGTCTGAATACATTGGAAGAGGTAATATCTAAACCTGTAGTTGGCTCATCAAACAGGATAATTTCCGGATTATGAATGAGTGTTCTTGCAATTGCTACTTTTTGTCTCATCCCTTTTGAAAATCCTCCAACCTTTCGATCCAAGTAATCTCTCATTCCAAACATTCTTGCCAATTCATCTATCCGAACTTTTGTTTCATGTTTACTTAATCCGTATAAGGCAGCAAAATACTCCAAATTTTCGCGAGCAGTTAAGCGATCATAAAGACCTGTTTCTCCTCCAAATAAAACGCCTATATTCTTCTTTACTTCCTCAGGGTTTTTCAATGTGTCATATCCACCCACACTTACATTTCCTGATGTTGGAGTTAATAATGTTGCTATCGTTCGTAATAGAGTTGTTTTCCCAGCTCCATTTTCCCCCAGTAAGCCAACAACTTGCCCTTGTTTAACCGTAAAAGTCACGTGCTTCAATGCTGTAATGTACACTTTTTTATCTTTAAATTGCTTTGTAATTTCATTAATTTGTATCATGTTTCCTTCACCTCAACAGTTTGTTTTCTTGACTTAATCATACAAACTTCAGTTGAGGAAGTCTTTAGTTATGTCGCGAATATTCCATTTTTTGTCGTGAAAAGGTCAATTTTGCCATTAAAGGTGTTAAAATAATATAAGAATTCTTATAGATTAACAGTGAGGCGGTTTATATGAAGGTTGGTCTTGTTGATGACCGATTAATTGATTTGGATAAATTGCAGGCAATTGTGAGTGGCATTTCAGATGTAGATATCGTATTTTCAACGTTATCTGCAGAGGAAGCATATGAACATATTAAAAAAGAGGAAATTGATTTACTTATTGCTGATATCGAAATGCCTAATCTATCAGGCTATGAATTAGCAGATATTATCCATTCCCATGCATTAAACATTTCAGTTATCTTTGTTACGGGTAGCAGCGGTTATGCCGTTCATGCTTTTGAGCTAAATGTTCATGACTATATCATGAAGCCTTACCCAAAGGAACGCTTAGTAAAGTCCGTTGAGAGACTACTTGAAAAAACAAAATCCGCAGAGATACACGGAAGGCTATACCTAAAACAGAAAAATGAAATACATATTTTACAGAAGAAAGATATTATTTTTATTGAAAGGTCAGGGCGTTCAACAACAATTTATACAAAGTCAGGACCTATTAAAACCTATCAAACTCTAAACGAATTAGAGGGAGAACTAAGGGAAAGAGATTTTATCCGTTCCCATCGTTCGTTCATCATCAATATTCACTATGTAAAAAATTTCTCTTTATATGCAAAAAACTCCTACATTGTCACCTTTGAAGGAATCGACGAGCAAGCAATGATCACGAAAGAAAAGGTAGACTTTTTACAACAACATTATTTTTAAGGTGGCGTCATAAGTGAAACCAGCTATACTCTACTGGGGAATAATTACAGTATTAGGAATTATACATGTACATGAAGTGTTATCTCTCCTTCCTTGGAATATACCACTCTATATAGCAAGTGTCATTGTGTTATTTATAACCTATTTGCTTAATAAACATAAACTACTCCAAGTAACAGTCTTAGGAATAAAGTGGAATAGCTTTTTGTTTGTATTACAAGTGTTACTACTTACAATTTATATCTTTATCGAGCCTTCTATCGTGTATTTCGTTCCTATCCTTGTATTTGTCGGAATTGAAGTATCACGTTATTTTCTTAGCAGCAGGCTGTTCTTATTACATGAAGAAAGCAAACAATTTCAGGAAGAAAGAGAGCATTTTAACGAGACCTTCAGAATTGTGCGTAATGAGCGCCACGACTTTCTGAAGCATGTGTCAGCATTACATTTTATGCTGGAAAACGGAGAAGCTGTTGAAGCAAAAAGTTACTTAGATGGCATGGTAGAAGACTATAAAGAGACCAACCTTTCCATCAAAGGTGAACGAGGGGTTGTAGCTGGTATTCTGCACCAAATGTATCGCCGTGCAAAGGATGTAGGAACAGAGGTTATTTATGACTTCGATATCCCTCTATCTACGTTACCATTGAGTGATCAGCAAATCGTAGCCCTAATTGGCAATATCCTCTCAAATGCAATTGATGCATGTGAGGAATGGCATAAGGAATATCAGGAAAAACCTAGTCTGACATTCCAATTTCAAAAGAGAAGTGGTCTATATATTTTGCTATGTAAAAATCACACTCTCCCTATTCCAACCCATGTTCTTGATGAATTATTCCATTCATATGGTCAAACAACGAAATCGGGTAAACATGAGGGTCTTGGAACAAAAATTATAAAAGATATTATAGATGAGGCAAATGGTTTTTTAGACTTTATATGTAAGGATGAAGAGTTTACCTTAAAAATCAAAATACCAGCTATTAAATAACTAATTATCCAGATGAGCAATGCATTTCACCTAAGTGAATGCATTGCTTTTTTGGTTAATTTTTATCCATAAGAAAAGCGATAATCGTTGGTGATTATCGCACAGTAACTTGTATTAACTCTTAGCCAAAGTAGGTTTTACCTTTGGTTCAGTTGTTTGTTTTTCCTCTTCAGGTTGTTTCGCACGTTTCATAAAGAATGCCAGTATTAATGCAGTTAACGTAAGGAAAGTTGAAACAAAGAATGTGAAGTTAATTCCGTCAAGCATTGCATGTAATTCTATACTAACAAGCTGTTCTTGCGTAGGCTGACCTAACACATTTTTCATAGCAGCGGCAGCAGATGATTCTTGTCTAATCGACATAAGTGTTATTAATAGTGCAGTACCAATTGCCGCAGATACCTGATTTAATGTATTGTTCATAGCTGTACCATGTGGATATAGCTGTCTTGGTAACTGATTTAATCCATTTGTTGAAACAGGCATGAATACCATCGACATACCAAACATCCGTACAGCATGCAGAATAACCAGGTACGTATAAGTCGTTTCAAATGTTAGTTGGCTAAATAAATACGTAGTTGCAGTCGTAATGGCTAAACCAGTAGTTGCTAGTATACGGCCACCAAATTTATCAAATAACCTACCGTTAATCGGAGACATGATTGCATTTAAAATGGCTCCAGGTAATAACATTAGTCCAGCATCCATTGGAGATATTCCACGGATAGTTTGCACATAAATCGGCAGCAGTAGGAATCCTGAAAACATCGCCATGTTAACAACCATTGTTATAACTGAGGCTAGTGCAAACATAGGGAATTTGTAGACACCAAAGTTAAGCATCGGACGCTCCATATTTGATTGTCGTAAAATAAACCAAATGAGTGAAATTGCCCCTATGGTAATTGTTAGATAGACATGTGGACTGCCCCATCCCTTACTCCCCGCAGAGCTAAACCCATATAGCAAGCCTCCAAAACCTATACTCGAAAGTACAAGTGAAAAGAAATCAAGTTTTAGATTTACTTTTTCTTTCTTATCTTTAAGCATGATAAATCCAAGTATTAATACAATTACTGCTATTGGAGTGATGAAATGGAATAGCATTCTCCAATCATAGTGTTCAATAATCCATCCGGAAAGCGTAGGACCAATTGCCGGAGCAAACATTAAAATTAGCCCAAATACTCCCATTGCAGTTCCTCTTTTTTCAACCGGGAAGCTTACAAGCATAACATTCATTAATAGTGGCATCATGATTGCTGAGCCAGAAGCTTGAATCATTCTTCCTGATAGTAAAATTGAGAATTCATGAGCGGTACCTGATAGAATTGTACCTGCTGTAAACAGTCCCATTGCAATTAAGAACAAGTGACGAACTGAATATTTTTGAATTAGGTAAGCCGTTGTCGGAATTAAGATCCCGTTTACAAGCATAAAGCCGGTTGTTAACCACTGTACAGTCGGCGGGTCAACTTTTAGCTCCGTCATAATAGCAGGCAAAGCAATATTCAATAATGTATTATTTAAGAATGAAATGAATGCCCCTATCATTAAGACAGAAATTATACCATACGGCGGACGGCCGTTTTTATTCATGGTCATATCCATAGTTGTTCCCCCTAATTAACATTCCATTATGTATGTACTACCAAAAATTCACAAAAACCATAGATAATATCTTATACTATGGGGTAAGGGATTGCAATTAAAAATATTTCGTGTATCTAATTAGTTTTAAAGTGTAGTGTTTTAAAAGTATATAGCGTACCTATTTTGACCAACTCAGGTATTACTTTATCAAAACATACTTAACTGATAATTTTTCGATAACAGTTCAAGTAATCTGATACCCGCTATGCTATTTCCTCGTTCATCTAGGGCTGGACCGAATATTCCAATTCCGAACTTTCCAGGAACTGCACCCATAATCCCGCCAGAAACCCCGCTTTTTGCTGGTATACCAATTTTGATTGCAAATTCACCTGATGCATTATACATACCACAGGTTACCATGAATGTTTTACAGATTCTAGCTACGTCATTAGGTATAAGTTGCTTCTTTGTTTGCGGGTCTACACCATCCATTGCGAAAATCAACCCAATCCGAGATAAATCCAAACAATTCATTTCAATCGCACATTGCTTCGTATAGAGGTCCAGCAGCTGTTCAACATCCTCATTGATAATGGAATGCTGCTTAAGAAAATAGCTTAATGCTCTGTTTAAATGAGCTGTTTCGAATTCCGAACTGGCTACACTTTTACTGTAGGTGACTGATTGATCATTTGCTAGGTCTTTGACAAATTGCAATAACCTTTGAAATCTATCCTCAACCGAATTTCCTTTTATCATATGAGTAACTACGAGAGCGCCAGCGTTTATCATTGGATTTAATGGTTTAGTCGGTGCCGTCGATTCAAGTTTCGCAATTGAGTTAAACGGATCTCCTGTCGGCTCCATACCTACTCTCTCAAACACATAATTATAACCTCTATCTATCAGTACCAACGCCAAACTAATAACCTTTGAAATACTTTGAAGAGATATCTTTTTTTCAATATCCCCCGCAGAATAACAATTACCATCTGGATAATTAATAGCTATTGATAAATCATTAGGATTTGCTTTACCCAACTCCGGAATATAGTCTGCTACTTTACCCTCTTTTGTACAAATACGTGCTTCGCGTACTAACTCTTTTAATTCGTCACTAGATTGACAAGCCATATGCATCACCGTTAGTAGTATAAACCAATTTGTTTTCTACTATTTATATATACAAAAATCCAAGAGATACATTCTCTTGGATTTAAAAGTCTTTGTTATTATTCTTCGATTGGATTTGGTTCCAATATCCCTCTTTTAATAATACTGAGTAGATAGCCTATAACTCCACCAATAATCGCGGGAACAACCCAGCCAAGTCCAACAGAATACCACGGTAAAAACTCGATAAATAACTCATTTACTGATTGAAGCTTAAGTCCAGCAGCGTTTAAGCCATCATTCACACTAACGACTAGTGTAAATAAAATACTGACTTGGTACACTTCTTTTCTTCCTTTAAACAGAGGATGTAAGAATGTTAAAACCATTAGACTCATTGCTAACGGGTACAGTGCCGATAGTACAGGAATCGAAAACTCAATGATTGCCGATAAACCAAAGTTTGAAATGACTGTACTAAATAAAGTAAAGATGGTAGCCCAAAGTTTATATGAGATGCTTGGAATAATCTTATTAAAATATGATGCACACGAAGTAATTAATCCAATACTCGTTGTTAAACAAGCTGCAATCACAATGATTGCGAGTAATACTTTCCCTAAGTCGCCGAAATAATGCTCTGATACGGCCGCTAAAATAGCCCCACCGTTTTTTTTGTAACCCAGAGCTTCAACGCTTTGTGCTCCTAAATACGCTAATGATGAATAAATGACCCCCAATAGAGTCCCTGCTAGTAAAGCAATTTTCAAAGTTGAAACCATTAATTTACCTTTAGTTGTAGCTCCTTGTTCTTTTAAGATGTTAATAATGATAATTCCAAATACAAAAGCAGCAAGAGCATCCATAGTTAAATATCCTTCTTGAAACCCTTTAAAGAAGCTATTATGCACATAGGATTCTGTTGGAACCTGAATTGCTCCAAGTGGATTCAGGAATGCAGCTACAATAACAATGGCCATAACAATAAGTAAAACAGGAGTTAATATTTTTCCAACGATATCTACAAGCTTTTTGGATTGTAGAGAAAAGTATAACGTGATTCCAAAGAATAGTACGGTGAAAATAAATAAAGGAAGATAGCTGTTTGGATTCCCCAAAAATGGAATTACACCTATTTCATATGCAACCGTGTTTGTTCTTGGAATCGCAAAGAATGGTCCAATGGTTAAATATAAGGAAACAGTAAATAGTACACCATATACTGGATGTACCCTGCTCGCTAATGACTGCAGGTCACTTTTTCCTGAAAATGCTAATGCTAACACTCCTAGAACAGGCAACCCCACTCCCGTAATAATAAAACCTGCATTAGCAGAGAATATGTTATCTCCTGCCATTTGCCCTAATAATGGCGGGAATATTAAGTTCCCAGCACCAAAGAATAAAGCAAACAACATAAAACCAACTGCGAAAGTATTTGAAAATGAATTTCTTGAAAACATGATAACCCACCTAATTTCATAATATAGAATCCTTAAAAGACGCAAGGAAAAGTTATTTCAGTATATGTTCAATTGTTACTTCAAAAGAAACAGTATAATGAATTTAACAAATAAAATAATAAAAAGCAACACTTTTCAGAAAATAAAGTTATATAAGAATATTTTCTTAATAAAAAATGTATAACGTGGAATAAGATGTTAATTACTTGAATATTTTGTAAATCAATTTGTGGTTTAACTTCACTGTTCATTATTTGAGTGGCTATGTTTAGAGTTTTACTTTACCCACTAACCTCTGGTTTTGATTTTGAGTGGGTACGTTTCGGCCTTTTCTTACCCACTCACACTTGGTTTACATTTTGAGTGGGTACGTTTATACCTTTTCTTACCCACTCACGCTTGATTTACATTTTGAGTGGGTACGTTTCCACCTTTTCTTACCCACTCACGCTTGATTTACATTTTGAGTGGGTATGTTTCCACCTTTTCTTACCCACTCACACTTGATTTACACTTTGAGTGGGTACGTTTCCACCTTTTCTTACCCACTCACGCTTGATTTACATTTTGAGTGGGTACGTTTCCACCTTTTCTTACCCACTCAAACTTGATTTACACTTTTAGTGGGTACGTTTCCACCTTTTCTTACCCACTCACACTTGATTTACATTTTGAGTGGGTACGTTTCCACCTTTTCTTACCCACTCACACTTGATTTACACTTTGAGTGGGTACTTTTCTGCCTTTTCAAAGCTTCAAAACGAGTGGTATGATTTAGTACCTTAACCCATACAAAAAAGAGATGAGTACATTTATTCTCATCTCTTTTTCTGTATATTATTTACCTTTGTTCTACATATTTTTCAAGTTCTATCATTGCATTACTGACACTAAGTGGCGTAATTTCTCCTATCGGCATTGCATGGATGGATTCCCCAGGAATAGCCGCTTTGCTTGCTATAGTCTGGATCGTTGTTTCTGTTACATTGCTTATCCCTAGTTCTGACAAAGATAATGGTAGCCCTATTTCACGATAAAATAACAATAGTTCTTCCACTTCATCCCATTTATTCTCTAGTACCAATTGAACGAGAATTCCATATGCCACCTTATCACCATGTAATGCGTAATGAGTCTCATCTATAGCGGTTAAGCCGTTATGAATGGAGTGAGCGCCCGCTATTCTTCCATACTTATCACCAAAGCCTCCTACCATTCCACCAAGAACGATAATCGCTTCTGTCACATTTACAAAGGCTTCACTTAAAACACCTGTCTTAGCTCCTGCAATAGCTTCTCTTGCATGTTCCAAAAGCAGATTCTTACATTGTTCTGCTGTATAATGAGAAATTTGCAACACCACTGGCTTATCTTTTATTCCAGCCATCTGAACGTCGGCTTCATACCATTTTGCAAGTGTATCACCAATCCCCGCGACAAACATTTCAAGTGGTGCATGTAGAAGAATTCTTGGTTCTATCAGTACAAGGCTAGCACTTATTGGAAAAATGTCATAGCGAATAAATGCACCATTTTCATCGTACAGAACTGAAATAGGTGTCCATGCAGAGCAATTGGATGGAAGTGTTGGAATTAATACTGATTGTCTGCCCGTTTTGTGACAAACGGCTTTCACAAGATCTAGTACCTTACCACCACCAACCGCAATAACTGCATCATATACTTGCTCATTTACGAGCGTACACAAAGACTCTATTTCGTTAAGCGAGCATTCTCCACCATACGTATAACGTGAAGTTAAAATGTTTTTAAGTTCTGGAAAGTAGGGTTTCGCTGCTTGCCAAGATTTCTCACCAGTTACAACTAGAGCTCTCTTAATACCTCGTTCTTCTAGCTTTCTTTCAAGCTGGTTTAGAATATCTACAGATGCAATATATTCACTTGGTGCACCATGGACCGAAATAGTCTCCATCCCTATCACTCTTTCCTACTTATTTAGTTCATCCAAGCTGGTTTACCAAAACCTTGAAATTCTTCATCAATTATTTTTTCAAATTCATCAGATTCAACAACCGCTTTTATGTCTTTTGCAAGCTGTGAATCTTCATTTGCTGCACTTACTGCTACAACGTTTCGATAAGAATCAGACATATTTTCAAGTGTTAGTGCATCAAGTAAATTCATACTTGCTGCTAAAGCAAAGTTACCGGGAACAGCAGCTAAATCCGCACTTTCAACTGAACGTGGCAATTGACCTGCTTCGATTGGTTGAAACTTCAAATTCTTTTTGTTTTCCAAAACATCTTTTTCAGAAACGGTTAATGGATCTGCATCTTCTGCTATTGTAATTAAACCCGCATCGCGTAATGTATTTAACGCACGTGCTGCATTCGTTGGGTCATTTGGAAGAGTTACAGTTGCACCATCTTCTACATCGTCTATAGAACTATAAACATTGGAATAGATACCCATTGGAGCTGTTGGAACCGTTAATAAAGCTGTTAAATCCATATTGTTTTCTTTTTCAAAGTTTTCTAGGTAGATTGTATGTTGGAATAAGTTAGCTTGTATATCACCGTTATCTAATGCCTTGTTTGGTTGTATATAATCACTAAATTCTACAAGTTCAACAGTATAGCCTAATTTCTCTAAACCTGGTTGTAGTGCTTTTTTCACCATGTCACTATAAGGTCCGGCTGTTGCCCCAATTTTGATTTCTTTTGATTCCTCACCTGCTTCACTACCACCTTCATTACTTGCTGTATTACTGCAAGCTGCAATAACACCCACTACTAATACTAATAAAACACTTAAAACCCACTTTTTCATTATTCATTTCTCCTTTTTACTTTATCTTTTATCTACAACTTTGGCGATATAGTCACCTAATAGTTGGATTAACTGAACTAAAATAATTAAAATGACAACTGTTGCGATCATAATCGTATCGTCGTACCGGTAATATCCATAGCGGATTGCTAAATCCCCTATTCCACCGCCACCAACGGTTCCTGCCATTGCCGAAAAACCGATTAGACTGATTAACGTTAGTGTAACCCCTGAAATAATTCCTGAACGGGATTCCAAAAGTAACACATCTTTTATGATCATCCATGGTGTTGCTCCCGCAGCAATCGCCGCTTCGATAACCCCTCTATCAATCTCCCGCATTGAAGTTTCTACAATTCGAGCGAAGAATGGAATGGCAGCAACCGAAAGCGAAACACTTGCCGCTTTTGGCCCGATTGTTGTTCCCGCTATTAAATCTGTTAACGGGATTAGAAAAACCAATAGAATAATAAACGGAATGGAACGAATTAAATTTACAACGAAACCCAACACATTTTGTACAAAACGGTTCTCTAAAAATAATCCTTTATCAGTAACGTATAATAGGACTCCTACTGGAAGACCAATAACGATTGATACTAGTAAAGAGATTGTAACCATATAAATGGTTTGGAAGAACGCTGTATTAATGTCTGGAAGCAGTTCGACGAGATGAGTAAAATCAAACCCCATTATGTAACACCTCCACTTGGGCTGCACGTTCTTCTATGTATTTTAGTGCAGACTGTATCTCCTCTTCCTTCCCTTTCAATTCCATGATAAAAATGCCTAATGGAAGCTCTTGAATATACTCAATTGATCCGTGAAGGAAATTACCTCTCACTTTAAAGGTTTGTAGCATATCCGAAATAACACCTTCTCCTGCAACCTTGCCTCGAAAGGTCACCTTTACGATTGGGCCTTCACATGCATCTGTTATTACTTCCGGGATATCAAAGTTTACAACACTTTCAATAAACTCTTTTGTCAGATCTGCAGCAGGGTTAGCAAAAACGTCATATACAAATCCTTCTTCGACAACCCTACCCTCCTGCATAATTGCCATCCGGTTGCAGATTTCCTTCACAACATTCATTTCATGAGTAATAAGCACGATTGTGATGTTAAGCTCTTTGTTTATCTTTTTTAATAAAGTTAAGATAGACTTCGTAGTAGTAGGATCCAATGCAGAAGTTGCTTCATCACATAATAAAACCTTTGGATCATTTGCTAATGCTCGTGCAATACCTACTCTTTGTTTCTGCCCCCCACTAAGCTGCGATGGGTATACATCTTTTTTGTCAGAAAGACCCACCATTTCAAGTAGCTCTTCAACACGTTTCTGCACTTGATTTTTTGGTAGATTAGCAGCTTTTAATGCAAAAGCGATATTTTCAAAGACTGTCTTTTGACTAATCAAATAAAAGTGTTGAAAGATCATCCCAATTTTTAAACGTGCTTCACGAAGTTTATCACTCTTAAGAGATGTAAGGTAGATTCCATCTACCTTTATACTCCCTGTTGAAGGTCTCTCAAGTAGGTTAATACAACGTAGTAATGAACTCTTACCAGCACCTGAATATCCAACAATCCCGAATATTTCCCCTTCATTTATTGTTAGAGAAACATCATTTACACCTGTGACATTCCCATTTTTCGTATGATATATTTTAGAAAGATTACGAATTTCGATCATAGAATTACCTCTCTTTACTCATGTAAAATGCAAAAATGCCCCTTTCATACTGAAAGGGACATCGAAATACGTAACAAATTATCTCGACTTATCTTTCAGAATGAATGTCATTCTGCAGGAATTGGCACCTTCCCAAAATGGGGGTTGCCGGACGTCGTAGGGCCTAGTCCCTCGGTCGCTCTGGATAAGTTTGATTGAATATGTAATTAACTTAGTTATGATACTACAAAGGTATCGTTTTTTTGTCAATCACTAGTAAATCCTAAACAGGTGTTGTTAAACGCTTACAATGGCTCTATTTCAACCTAAAAAATTTTTTGTAAAATTTTTAATTGTATACTTACCTACCTTCGTACTCTTATTTAATTGGATGTTTTGAAGAATATTCGGGTATGCTATGGGTAAGTATGAAAAGGAGGCTATCATATGAATATTGATCCAACTATGATCTATGAAAAGATGCCTGATTTTAATAGTCATGAAGAAGCTAGAGAATGGTTTAAAAGTGAATACCAAGACAAATTTCTTTTGCGAACTCATGATGAAGTAGATGGTAAAAAGGTGTTTTTCTATCATATTGTAAAAGACCCAGAAGTTTACCAACAATACATGGAAAGCTTTGCAAAGCCTGGTGAACATGAAATCACAAACATGAAAACGTTTGAAAGCTATTCAACTGTTGAAATTAGCGAAGACGGAGACATTAGCATTACTCAATAGCATTACATAATTGGGAGACTCTCTACTTGAAGAGTCTCTTTTTATTTCACAATTTATTTCTACATCCGAAATACTTGTGTTAAAATCCATTTATATTCGTATAAGGGGGAACAAATAATGGAGCATCTAATTGTACTAAACAAAGATGAAGATACAATCTCTATAGTTGATTTAGAAACAAGCGAGGTAATTAAAACAATTGAAACAAGTCATAATCCACATGAGGTTATTGTTTCACTAGATAAGAAAAAGACCTATGTTGCATGTTCATTAGGGAATAAGCTTGATATTATCGACAATGAAACATTTGAAATTACAAAGCGACTTGAGCATCCCGATTTCAATTTCCCTCACGGTTTAGGGCTAACGAAGGATGGCAAAAAGCTATACCTAGCTTCTACGTATAGTGAGAAAGTATTTATTATTAACACAGAAACGGATGAGATTGAGAAAATACTACCTACTTATCAAAAGTATTCGCATATGGTTTCTTTTTCACCAGATGGTAATACGTGTTATGTCCCAAATATCGGCAGCCATAATATTACCGTTATCGATGTACAAAAAGAAGAAATTATAAACCATATTCCTGTTGGACCAGGTCCTGAAGGTGTTGCTGTGCATCCTGATGGAAACCATCTTTACGTTGCAAATCAAGATGACAACACATTATTTGTTCTTGATACAAAAACATATGAAGTATTACATAAGCGTAGGGTCGGCAGCATACCAGTTCGGCTAGTATTTTCTCCAGACGGAAAGTACGCGTTAATTGCCAACCGTGATTCGAGTGATGTTTCTGTCATTCAAGTAGAACATAAGGTGAATGAACAAGTCCGTCCTTGGGAGATAAAACGAATCCCTGTTGGTAGATGGGCTGGCGGTATCGTATTTAATGAACAAGGTACATATGCATACGTTGCAAACAACAAAACAAATGATATTTCAATTATAAATATGAGCACATTAAAAGAAGAAGGTCGAATTGATGTAGGGATACATCCAGATGGTATTGCATTCTTAAACCGATAAAAAAAGTTAGAAAACTCGGCGATTGCTGAGACTTTAGGCGACAGCAGAGCCGTAGTTATGCAGATAGGAAAGAATTTTATGCTTTCCTATCTGCTAAAAAAGCCCACAACTGGGCTTTTTTATCTTCAACATAATTCAATTCCTTTTGATTCCCTCACAAGAAAAGCCACAAACTCATCTTTACCTAGTGGTGGACTATATAAATACCCCTGTATTTCATCACAGCCCATTTTAACTAGTAAATGACTTTCCTCTTCGGTTTCCACCCCTTCCGCTACTACATTTAATCGTAGTCCGTGAGCTATATCAAAAATGGATTTAACTAGTAGTTCTTGCTTTTCGTTTTCGTCTATATTTTGAATAAACTGTCTATCAATTTTAATTTCATCAATTGGTAGTTTTAGTAATTGATAAAGGGATGAATATCCTTTTCCAAAGTCATCAATTGAGATCTGTACACCTAGTTTTTTTAGCTCTTTGATGACAATTGCAACATGTTGCGGTTCTTTAATAAATACACTTTCTGTTATTTCGAGTTTTAAAAACTGTGGTTCCAACCCTGAAATATCTAATGCATTCTTTACCATGGTTACCAAATACTCTTGTTGAAAGTGTGTGGCTGATATATTAACCGAAATAGGCACTGATAAAATCCCTTCATCCTGCCAGAGTTTATTTTGAACACAAGCCCGTACAAGAGACCAATCATCTATTTGTGAGATTAGTCCAATCTCTTCTGCAATTGGGATAAATAGGCCCGGTGATACAGGACCTAACTTAGGATCATTCCATCGAAGCAATGCCTCAATACTTGTTACTTTTCCTGCTAGTGATTTTGGCTGATAGAACTGCTCAAAGTCGCCTTTTTCAACAACAGCGCGAAGTGCATTTTCAATCATTAGACGAGATTGAAATTTATCCTTCATGGATTGGTCAAAGAATTGGACGATGTTTCCTCCTTGTTCTTTGGACATATACATCGCAATATCAGCATACTTCACTAGCGTGTCAAGATCGTCACCATCATCTGGATACATGCTTACTCCGACACTTGCTGTAATATAATGCGCCTGGCCACCGACCTCAAAATAGGTTGAGAACTCCTTAAGGACTAACTCTAGAGTATTTTTAGCTTCCTCTTTGTGATCCATACAATGGACAATTACAAATTCATCTCCACCCAAACGGAATACTTCTCTATTATCTTGTTGCAACTTTTTTAATTTGTTAGCAGTGATTTTCAGTAGTCGGTCACCTTCATCGTGGCCTAATGTATCATTAATTTGTTTAAATTGGTTTAAGTCAATAAAGATGATCGCAATATGCTTATTATTGGTGATGCGAATAAGTTCCCTCACATACTTTTGAAAGTAATATCGGTTAGGCAATGAAGTAAGTCCATCGTAAAATGCTAGACGATGTAGTTTTTCCTCAGATTCCCTTAATTGAGCTGTTTGCTCACTTAGAACTGCGTTCATCTCAATACTTTCCTGAAATAATTCCTTTAATTTATCTGCCATTTTCCGTAAGTTCTTGCTTAACACTCGTAGTTCGGCAATTGTACTTTGAGGCCATTCAATTATTTCTAAGTTACGTAATTTTTGCGGCAAACCTGTTGTAATAATCGTTAGTTGTTTTAGATTAATAGTAAGCATACGACTGACAGCTGCTACCAAAATTATGATACCTATTGCAAATAAAAGTAAATACTTCAATTGATCAAGAGCAACAATAAATATTTCTTCTTGATATTGTGCGATCGGGAATTTAAGAACAATTTGATAAGAATCTATCTGTCTAACATAAAAATAGGAACCTTCTGCCCACCTAACGATAGGATGAATCGTTTCATTATTTTTTGGAAATCCTTCATAAAGATTTGGAGACATCTCTTTTAAAAAATAATTCTCCTCTAGATTATATCCCATCGTAGTTTCAGCCATTGATAAGCTCGATGCTATAATATGATTCTTATTATTGACAATTATAATGTCATTTTCGATGGATTTATTATAAGCAATAATCTCTTCCAACTGACCTATCACTTCATTACTACTAGTTTCCAATTCCTCTCCAATACGATTATGAATTTCGCTTTCGATACGCGTTGCTCGTGCATCTGCTTTCGTGATAAGGTCCTTTGAAATCGTTTCATACGTATACAATGTGTTAGCAAGTAAGCTTATAAAAAAAGGAACAAGAATAGAAAAAATAGTAATATGAGAGATAAACTGATGGATGGAGACATTGTTTTTACTTATCCTTTTATTTTTAACCAGCTTATAAAAAGGAAAATAGGCTAATAGCATATCAGCAATTAATACATTAGAAAGACCGTTTAAAATATCTTTACTAACTTGAAAATAAAGAGCACTACCAGCAATCGTTGGCCGATAAATGAAAAAGAGAAGAAGCGCTCCTATTACCAACCAAAAAAGAGCGTCTACAAAAAACATTTTAGACTTTCGTTTTCCAAGAAAAAATAAACCTACAAATATACTTTCTATTAAGACAACAAGAGAATAATGCACACTACTAAAGTCGTCAGGGACAAATAGAATAGCAATTAATCCAGTTACAATTGTAGCTGTCAATCCATAGATTCTAAGAATTAAAAACATAAAAACACTTGAGAAAGTAAACGTGATTCCGTATATAAATGTTAGCTTTTCATTAGAAGCTAGAAATACCAATCCCATAAGAGCTAACAAGAGGACAATCTCACTATTAAATTTACGAATAATTGGTTTATATCCTATCATGTTTCTCTCCTAATTACCTTCTATAAAAGGTTTTCACCGCGAGTATGTTATTAAAATTTATCATACCATAATACAACTCTAAGAGGGATGTTTGAATTCTACCAGAGTGATTAAGTAGTTTTCTGAATTTGTTGGTATTTCGTAACATCCTTTTCTAAGCCATCCTATTATAGAAACCTATAATGATAGTAGTGACTACTATTATAGAAAACAGGTGAGGAAAATGCATGGTAGAATATACCCACAACATCCAATAATCGACTATAATCTAAACCCGTTTATCGCTATTTGGGAAGTAACAAGGGCTTGTCAGTTAAAGTGTGTACATTGCAGAGCAGATGCACAAACCAAACCACACCCTGATGAATTAAACCACGAGGAAGGAATAAAACTCATCGACCAGATCTATGAAATGAATAACCCTATGCTTGTGTTCTCGGGCGGGGATTGTATGTTGCGTGAGGATTTGTTTGAATTAGCAGATTACGCTATTAAAAAGGGGATGCGTGTTTCTATAACCCCAAGTGCGACTGAGAATGTAACAAAAGAAAGAATGCAATTAGCTAAGGAGGTTGGTTTATCTAGGTGGGCATTCAGTCTTGATGGTCCAACTCCAGAAATACATGACCATTTTAGAGGAACAGCCGGCTCTTTTCAGCTAACAATTGAAAAAATAAAGTACTTGAATGAACTTAATATGCCTTTACAAATTAACACAGTTATTTCTACATATAATTACAAGCATCTTGCTGAAATGGCAGAGCTCGTAAAAGAACTAAAAGCAGTTATGTGGTATATCTTTTTGCTAGTCCCCACTGGTAGGGGACAACTCGATGCATGTATCACTCCCACTGAACATGAACAGGTTTTTCTATGGTTATATGAGTTAAATAAAACATCTCCATTTGACATCAAAACAACGGCTGCACAGCATTATAGACGTGTTGTTCACCAACAAAAGGTGAAGGAACATAAACTAGAACGAGGTACCATTCGTTATGAAGATACGATTTCCACTGATTATGCTTCCTTGATTGATGGGCTGAAGCGCGCCCCAAAAGGAGTAAATGATGGGAATGGATTTATTTTTATATCTCACGTCGGGGATGTGTTCCCTAGCGGACTATTACCTATTAAAGTAGGAAATGTGAGAAAAAGGACATTAAAAGAAATCTACCGTGAATCACCAGTACTTAAAGAGCTTCGCAACCCAGATTTATATAAAGGAAAATGCGGAGTCTGTGAGTATCGTTATATTTGTGGAGGTTCACGCTCAAGAACATTTGCTTTAACAGGCGATTACTTAGAAAGCGAGCCTTATTGTGTATATATACCGGAGGCTATGCGCGGGAAAAAGACGGTCTAAGACTTTTTTTATTGCTGTTATGAAGAAAGTTTTATAAAGCTTTTTATCAATTTTGTCCTTCATCCCCTTTATGAAGGACTGTTCTTTTTTGGTTTCTATCAATTTTGTCCTTCAACCCTCTTATGAAGGACTGTTCTTTTTTGGTTTTTATCAACTATGTCCTTCATCACTCTTATGAAGGACTGTTCTTTTCGGTTTTTATCATCTGTTTCCTTCATCACTCTTATGAAGGACTGTTCTTTTTGGCTTTTATCAACTGTGTCCTTCATTACTCTTATGAAGGACTGTTCATTCTGGCCAGGGTAAGTAAAAAGGCAACTCTCCTTTTAACATAGGTGAGTTGCCTTAACTATTATTTATTTCTTTCTAACAACGCCACTGCTTCAACATGAACAGTATGAGGGAATAAGTCAACAGGCTGTACAACCTTTAACGTATAGCCAAACGGCTCAAGTTCTTTAATATCCGTTGCAAATGTATCTGGGTTACATGATACATAAACAATACGTTCTGGTTGAGAGCGTCCAATTCTTCTCATTACCTTTCCACCCGCACCTGAACGTGGTGGATCAAGTAATAATAATTCTGGAGTTCCGAAGCTTTCTAATACTTCATCAATCCCTTTTCTCGCATCTTTTGCCAAGAAATACGTATTTTCAAGACCATTGTCCTTTGCATTTCGCTTTGCTGATTCTATTGAGGTTTCAACAATTTCAATACCTGCAAGCTTTTCTACTCGAGATGCAAATGGAAGTGAAAACGTTCCTACACCACAAAATAGATCGATCATTTTTTCATCTTTCTTTGGTTCACCAAATTCGACCGCTAAATCGACTAACTTTTGTGCTTGTGTTGGATTTGTTTGGAAGAATGTATCAAACCATAGACGGAAACGATAACCGTCCATTTCATCGTATATGAAGTCACGACCAGATAAGATATGACTTTTCTCAGATTGAGTTCGATCAGCCCAATCCGTATTTTCAAGCCACATTAAGCTTTTTACTTCAGGAAACTTATCACCGATACGTTTTACTAAATCATCAACTGCTGTTTGCAGATTGTTTTCCGGAGCTTCTGTTGCAAAAAGAGCAAGCATGATCTCGCCCGTTACAAAGGATTGTCTCACCATTAAGTGTCGAAGCAGTCCCTCATGTCTGTCTTTATTATAGCCTTTTAATTGATGGTCCTTCGCCCATGTTGCAACTTCCATTGCAGCCTCTACCATTTTCTCTCCAGCAATTAGGCATGTTTCAAGTGAAATAATTTTTCTAAAGTTACCTTGTTCATGAAGACCAAGCTCACCCTCTGGTGAGAAGGTAAACTCCATTTTATTACGGTAATGCCATGGATTTTCCATACCCATCGTATCTCGGACAAGGCTTGTGTCAAACCCTTGGGCCTCAAGTACACTCTTCACATAAGTTGTCTTTTGCTGCAGTTGGCCATTATAGTTCCAATGCTGCCATACACAACCTCCACATTTTTCAAAATGTGGACATGCCGATTCAATGCGGTGTTCGTGACTTTCAAGAATTTCCTCTGGCATTACCTTTCTTCTCTTTCTGTCAGGTTGATCTACAGTTACACGCACTTTCTCACCAGGGAGAGTTTGCGGGATGGTAAGCTTCAGCTTTTTCTTTCTACCTTCTTCATTCTCACGCCATACAGCAGCTTGGCCAGAACCTTTTTCATCTAAATGGCTTATTTCAGCAATCATTATTTCTGGTTTTGTTGTGGTCATTAATGCTCCTCCTTCTTACAGCTTGCATCTATTAAAATATATATTTTTATTTATAATATGGTTTTTATCAAACATGTTAGGTTGTTGCAGGGGTAATGTTAGCCCCTGCTTTGTCGATATATTCATTTGTGTCCTATTTTAAAGCATACTAAACTAGTATATAGGACAATGACTCAATTTGGAATTATTAAATCGCTAGTAGATATTAACATTAGTACACTGCCTAGGTTTTAAAGTAATTAAATATATATGCTGTATTCTTAAAAGAACAATAAATATAAAACACGAAAAGCAATCACCATTGGTGGCAATTGCTATCATAGTTCGTTTTTCATAGTATGTTAAGAATCACGGTTCACCATATAATTTAATAAGTGTTTAAAAAAGGATGTTTTATTTGGTACCTCTTTCAAGGTTTCCGTGGCAAGACAGTAATGATCCCACATTGCTTTTTTTGCTTCTTCTTCGCCCAATATTGTCACAAAGGTTGAGCGATTGTTCTCCATGTCTTTCCCCACTGATTTACCTAGTATCGTGCTTTCTCCCTCTACATCAAGAAGGTCATCTTTGATTTGAAAGGCGATACCAGCATGTTTCGCGAATTTTTTTAATGATATTATTTCTGATTCTTTTGCTTGTGCCAGGATTGCCGGCATGACAAGAGATGCTTCAAATGCTATGCCTGTTTTATAAAAACACATCATATTCAATTGTTCTAAAGATAATCTTTCACCCTGCGTATTCAAGTCCATCGCTTGCCCTCGACACATCTCTCCAACAACACGTGCGGAATATTGTATTAAACTGAGTACTGATTTTGTATCGAATTCGTCAAGTAATGTTTGTTCCTCAATTGCCCTTTGCGTTAGAAATAGTCCTGTCAATTCTGCGATTGCAGTGTTATACACATGATGAAGGGTTGGATACCCCCTTCGAGTTAACGCATTATCCTGTGATGGAAGATCATCAAAAATAAGAGACGCAGTATGCATATATTCCAATGATTTAATAAGTGGTAGCAACGCTGCTTTACTTAGACCGTATTCATTTACCCCTAATACATAAGTGATAATCGGTCTTAATCGCTTACCGTCGCTTTCAAGACTGTAATTTGCTGCATCAACAATTTGCTCCTTCAGTAAGGGGAACACTTCTTTTTCAGGTATTGGTAATATCTCGTTTATTTCACTACGTACAGATTTAACGAGATTCATAAAGGTTTCCTGCTCTTCCCTTTCATTTTTCAGGGTAGTAATGATTTGATCTCTAAGTAATTTATCAAAGAAATCAACATCATCTGCTTTTCGAACCATCTTTTGAATAACCTGATTAAATGCAGGGTTTCCAGAGGCAAATAGTTGCATGACTTCCTTGTACTTCGTCTTTCCAATTCGTTCTTGACATCTCTTCAACCCGTTTATAGCACGATCAAGGATAACCTCACACGCATTCTGATCGGAGTTATATACGTTATGGATTAAGTTTGAGATAACTGCCCAATATAACTCAAATGGATTTATTAGGTCAGAGCGCTTATTATGATATTTTATATAATACGTGTACGGAGTTACTGCACCATCCTGTAAATCATCAAACATATCAGCAAAATCATCTGCTAGCTGATTATAAATTCCATAAAAGAAGGTTCGATTATCAAATCCTTCATCCTCGGGAGCACCGATCACTGAACGAGCAATCAGCCGTGAAGAAGAGGATTTAAGAATAACAGGTATATAGAGTTCTTCATTTGTGTAAGAAGGATTGGTTAAATCCTTTATCCGGTCCACTTCCTGTGAATGAAAGAACACATATGATTGATCAAAAAATGTCTCAATCTGATTGTGCTGCTGTTTAGACTTTATATATTCAAAGGCTTCTTGTAGTTCAGCATGGATAAACACCATTAACTCTTCATTACTACCTGCCCACTCTAGTTGAGGTACTGAACGGTGAATAAGAGTAGTGCGAATTAAATTAGAATACTCTCTCTTTTCATTTTCATTTAAGACGGTCGAATCTAAGAGATCATCTATAAAAGGATACGTTAGTCCGTAGCAATATCCTAGTCTAATAGCTTCATCCAGTCTATTTGTACGATCAACTTGCGAAATTTCCTGTCCCATTTCTTCAATTGCATGCATTAAAACGCCAGCAATTATCTTAATCAACTTTCTCTGGGCATGAGTAGAATCCATGCCGTCTGGTATATTTTCAGATACCTTCTTTAATTTACTCATTAACCATATGAAGGAGGATTCAATTCCTTCTTTCTGTGCCCATCGGTATAATCCTGGCACACTATATATTTCCGTTTTTTCTTCAGAACTAGCAGTAAGTTGTGTCTTGAGATTCTCTATTATTTCTCTAATTCGTACCTGTGTTTCAGTCGATTCAAGGTGCTTACCCAAATCTCTCATAAAAATATATGAAATGCTTCTATTTAAGTAATTATCAAGTTTTCCTGTTATTTCCAACCAGTCGATATATCGGTGGTAGTCCTTGTAATCAGGTTGTTTCTTTCGGGATAGATTACTCAGTATCGAGTAGTTGTGAATATGGTTGTGTTTCCAGGATTGAAAATCCTTCATCAGGACATTGACATAGTTTTTTTCCAGTACCTGTTTATGAAGGGTTTTGAAATAGTTTTCCGCTTTCTCCTCTGCTAACCGATAGCATGTGTCAACGTTCATGTTTGATCCAACATTCATTTATTTACTACCTCTAATTCATGGGATTTTCGCTTATTGTTATCTATGCAAAGTCTCGAACTAGTATTAATAACATCAATATATCATTTTATTAATCATTAATATCAACTTATTAAAAATTAATGCTATCATCTATAAAAAAATCCCTCAAAACAATTGTTTGAGGGGGAAGTTGTTTAAATTCTATTTCGGCTCTATTCTAAAAAATGCCTTTTTACTTTGAGAGCTTATATACAAAGTTTACATAGACAGGTTAATTGAAATATACTTTATTTCACAAGCGATTCAAGCACATATGCGGTTTCAAAGCCGCCTCTTGTTGCATCTGAAAGGGAGGCATGTCCAGCTGCGTCTCCAATGACGAAGACATTTTCAATATGCTTTCGAAGAGTTTCTTCTAACGGATTATAGGATTCGACTCCCATCGCAATGACCACTTGATCAGTTTCAATCAAACGCTGTTCACCTCGGTCTTTTTCCACCACTAGTAATCCATCCTGCATAATTTTCCAGACTTCATTTCCTAACACGATATTTACATTTTCTTTTTTCAGTTTATCTAACAGCCTTAACCTTGTTGCAGCCCCTATTCTACTTCCAGACTTTGTTGGGACTTCAATAAATGTTACAGAATTCCCTTTTTCCGCCAGTCTTCTACAAGTACTGTGACAGACCATACCACTACCAATTACCGCAACTCTCTGATTGATGTATTTATCCAATTCAAGCTTTACTGTATCGTATTGATGTACATGTGGAAGCTCAATACCTTGAATATTTGGTAATAATGGCTTAGATCCAGTCGCAAGAATAACTGCAAATGGCTGTAGTGAACGAATTTCTTCAGTTGTAACCTCTGTGTTTAGTTTAACATTTACATGTAATCTGCTCATTTCACTTGATAGATAATTTATATATAAATCCATTTTCTTTTTATAAACTGGTTCTGTTACTAGATTTAATTGTCCACCAAGTTTGCCCATCTTCTCGAATAAGGTTACTTCATACCCTTTTTCGGTTAATACTCTGGCAGCTTCCATCCCACCTGGACCTCCACCAACAATCACAACATGTCTTCCTTCTTCAATTTTTCTCATCTCATTAAATTCTAGCTCTCTACCAGTTCTAGCATTAACAGAGCATTCAACATGACCCTTGGAATATACACAATGAAGACAGGAGATACACATTCTTATTTCACTTTCACGTCGTTCCGAGACTTTTCGAACCCAATCCGGTTCTGCAATGAGTCCTCGACCAATTGCAACAAAATCTGCTTTTTCATCAGCAAGTATGGATTCTACATAGTTTGGTTCACGAATCGAACCTACTGTGATCACTGGTATGTTTACTTCCTTTTTTATCTCCTCGGCAAGATATACCTTCCAGCCTTGTTCATATAGTGGGGTATCAATGATTTTATCCATTGAGTTGTAATTTCCCGCACTAGCATGAAGGCCATCCACTCCAATATTCTCTAAGTAACGACTAATTTTCTTGCTGAGTCTAACATCAATTCCTTCTTCATCAAATTCATCAACACTTAGCCGAACTGTAACAGGATAATCTTTCCCGCATTGATTTTTTATACCTAGAACGATTTCCTCTAAAAACCTCATCCTGTTTTCAAAACTACCACCGTATTCATCTGTTCGTAAGTTTGTATTGGGACTTAAGAACTGATTGATTAAGTACCCATGAGCACCATGAAGTTCAACTCCATCGATACCCGCATGCTTACAGCGAACAGCAGCTGCTATAAACTTTTGAATAGTTTCCTTTACCTCTAAAGTAGTCAATTCCCGTGGTTGTTCCCCGATAGCCTCACACATAACCGGACTTGGGGCTACAATCTGTTTACCACCTAATAGGGTTGAAGTTGATTCTCTTCCTGCATGATGAAGCTGAACAAATATTTTCGCACCATATTTTTGGATAGCCTTGGCTAAACGGTGAAACCCATTAATTAAGGAATCATCATCAATCCGTAATTGATTGATTGCCCCTCTGCCATATTCGTAATCAATGCATGTGTACTCTGTTATAATTAGTCCTGTTCCACCCTTTGCTCTTTCTTCATAGTAAGCGATGAGGTGATCATTAACTTCACCGTTTGGCCCAGCCAATCTAGTACCCATTGCTGGCATGACAATTCTATTTTTTAATAGTAAACTACCTATTTTTCCTCTTTGGAATAAATAATGATATCCCATAGTAGTTCCCCCTCCTATGTGAATCAATTCACAAGTTATCTTAAAATATACTCCATTAACTATTATAGACCTGGAAACGAGTCTAATTTGTGATAGTAATTTGACATTTTAAAGTAAAAAATCCGAAACGCTTTACACGTCTCGGATTCTCTTCTCTATCTCTGCAGTGTTACATTTTGGGTTACATACGTTTTAACAGCATTCACTAAACGGTCTACTTCCTCTTCTGTATTATATGGAGCAAGACCTGCGCGAATCCAGCCACCATTATCATTAACTCCTAATTTATCTGCGAGGGTAGAAGCATAAAAATCCCCACTTGCAATAAAAATAGACTCGTTCTCTGCAATCCACCTACATACTTCAACAGGATCGGTTCCCTTAATAGTAAAAGCAATAGTTGGTGTTTTAGGAGTTAGGTTATCCGCTTGATATAGTGTTACTTCAGGAATACTAGCTAACCCGTTTCTAAGCTTATTCGCTAACCTATTTTCATGCTCTTCTAAATTAATAAACGCGTTTTCAATTCTTTCACGTCTGGTTGCCCCAGTTCCTAAGCTTGCGATAAAGTTTACCGCTGCTTCTATAGAGGCAATTGCTTCGTGGCTTTGTGTACCAGTCTCAAGCTTATCTGGAAAATAACTAGGTGCGGGTTGTAATTTATAGGTAGATAACGTTTTAAAAATCTCTTCTCTTATGACTGCCATACCTAGGTGTGGACCGAAAAACTTATAGGCCGAGCAGAATAACAAATCAGCACCTATTTTATCACGGTCAATTGCAAAGTGAGGAGCAGCGTGTACTGCATCAACTGCTAGTAAAGCACCTACTTGGTGAGCTCGTTTAGATATCTCCTCAACATCAACGATAGTTCCAACGGCATTTGAAGCCAAAGTTACAGCTACTAGTTTTGTATTTTCATCGATTAATTGTGGTAAATGTGATAGATCGAGAGTAAGGGTTTCAGTATCAACTGGAATAAAACGAACCTCTGTATTTGACTCTTGTGCTGCACTTGCCCAAGTATCTACGTTCGAGCGATGGTCAATTTCAGTTACGACAATATTATCTTTACCCGTCCACTCATTTTTCAGGACTCTTGAGACTGAAAACATAAGAGATGTTGTATTCTGTCCAAAAGCCACCTCTGTTGGTTTAGCTCCTACAAGATCTGCCATAGCACATCTAGCAGCATCAATATACTCCTCTGTCTCCTTACTAGTTGGGAATTCACCATGTAGATTCGCTCCACCATTTGTCATATAAGCAACCATAGAGTCAATTACTGACTGAACCACTTGTGAGCCGCCTGGTCCATCCATATACACAACTTGTTTTCCTTTATATTTCCGTGATACAGCTGGAAATTGGTTACGGATTTCTTGAATTGAGAACATGTTATCCCTACCTCCTTTGATACTTCCTCATTACTAGTAATACTCTATTTTAGTGTTATTTCCTGCATATATCTAAAAAGTTAGGACTATAAAAAAAGAACCCTCTATAATTATATAGAGGATCATGAAATTCTATACGGTTCTTTTTACTAGTCTACGAGGTTATCTTATCTGGTGGCCCGCTAGCTCATATTTTCTAGCCAAATTCATGATCAGAGCCGTAGTTGGTCACATTCTTATAACCTTTCTAAAAATTATTCTCTGTAAACTTCTTTTTCAAAGGAAGTACCATTACTATAGATAACTTTTAAAAGGAGACTATTAAACTCCCCATCTTTACTTGGAAAATGAATACTATGCTCACGTTCTGGTCCATAAGGGTCTTCATCATTATAATTACTTGTATCAAGCTTTTCTTCTTCTACCTTTGTGTTATTTTTATATTTAATTAAATATGCTTCCTCTAAGAAGATGTCACTTTCGTTTTTATATTGGGTAACTGATACGCTGAAGTCATCTCCTTCAAGATAGACCGAGGTTTCCAAATACCCATAATACCTCATCGCAAGTTCCCCAAGATGAACAGTATCAATTTCACTGCTCTTTATAACATCCTCATTTGAGACTGTGATATAATATGAAAAATCATTTTTATCTATTTCTTCCTTACTATACTCTTCATAGCCTCTTACACTCTCTTCTACCATGGTCTGATTATTATTGGAGATTATAGTGTTTACAGACCACTCTGGCTCTACATTCACTTCAATAGGAACAGAAGCTTCAAACAATCCATCTCCCGGTGTTTTAGCAGTAACTGACTGATACTCTTGTTTATCTCCATATTTATAATGAATAGCTACTAAAGAATTTGGTACAAGTTCTTTTACTTGCCACTTAAAATACAAATTTGCTTTACCATTTTTTACATTCTGGTCTTGAATCTCCCATTGAACGGTGCTGATCCAGCTTTGCTCCTGTTTAAAATCTTCGATAATGTTCGTCACATTACTTGTCTGTTCACTAACATTGCTCATAATATCCATTTGGGAGAGTGATATATTTTCTAAGCTATTTTCAATAGTAGTTATTTTCGAGAACAAAAAGAAATTAAGTAATAAGCTACTTGCCACTATAATCAGAATGATAATTTTAACATACTTCATCATTGCCCTCCTCCTCCCTCTTTAACAGTAATATTATGTACGTTTTAACGCAATCAAAGTTTCAATAATTCTGAAAATAAAAATCATAAATAAAGTGCCTTCCAATTAAGATGGCACTAACTTAGTTATTTTGTATAACGGTTCGCATAAGAAGATGCAACAAAAGCATCAGGTTTTATCTTTGGCTCTACACCAATCGCTTCCAATCTTGTTACCATTTCATTAACGAATTCACGTGTTTTATTTCTCTTTCCAGCACCTATATCAATATGCCCCTCCATTGTAAAAGAAGCACCTTGATATAAATTTGGAAGAACGATATCAATTAACCTTGCCTTCTTTTCCTCGGTAAATAAAGCTACAATCTCCTCTGATAAAGATAACTCATATGATATCCTCTCATGTAAATGTTTCATTTTCCTTGGTACAACCACTTTTCTAATGCAAGCCCAGACGCCCTTCCCTTCATTTAAAATAACAATTCCTGTAATAAAAACTGTTTTTGTTTGATGAACTTGGGAATCTGTACCGATTATCAACCGAAATCTGCCGTGGGCTTGCGATTGCATAAAATTGATTATATGGTTAAAAACTTGATCAAAACTCATCTCTTTTTCGCTTAAATTACTAAACAAGTAGGGACGGTCAGAACTGTTTTCCATAAGTACACATCACAACTTTCCCAGCCTTTTTAAGACTTGCTTTTTATTTATCTTATGGCGGGAATCATTTTGATGTGTTTAGGACTAATAATTTTTGAGTTGAAAATGGGGTTTGTTTCGAATTTTTATTTTAATCTGTACTATTCGTAAAATATTAATTCAATCAAACGTTTGTTTAGCGGTTACTCCTAGGAATAACAAGGGGTTCGGTTTTCAAACAAGCGTTTGTTTGGTTCGACTTTTGGGTTGTATTTTTGGCTGTTATACTTCTAAGAAGATTTGGTTTAAGAATAGAAAAACTGACCTTTGTATTTAATTTTCATTATCATCAGTACTAATCGTAAAATATTTATTCAATCAAACGTTTGTTTAGCTGTTACTCCCAGGAATAACAAGGGGTTCGGTTTTCAAACAAGCGTTTGTTTAGTTGGAATATAGGGTTGTTTCATGTGCTGTTACACCTTGGAAAGTGCGTTAAAAACACCTTATTTTAGTTGAAAAAGCTTCTAAATCTACACACCGCTTGTGGGTGGCACTGGCACCAGTTTTACCATGAGCACCACTCGAATCCTGCACTTTCGGGTGGCGCTGACACCTTTTTTACCACTAGCACCACTCGGACTCGCCAACTTCTCGTGGAGCTTCACTCATTTTTGCTACCCTCACTACCAAAATAGGAACCAGTAGATTACTTTAGAAGCTAAAATAAAAAAACGGGACAAGGAAACCCTTGACCCATTACAAAAATGCTTTAATTTTAGGAAATACCTTTAGTGCTGTGTTGTAAAATACATCCTCGTGATACTCTTCCGGGATGATATCTTTAATAAATTCAATATATGGCTTGAGAGGAGTTAGTGGCCAATCAGTACCGAATAAGAATTTTTCATAATTATTTGTGAATGTTAAGGCATGCAGCAGATGGTCAAAGAATCTTGTTTCCTGGAGTTTTTTAATGTCACCATCTGCACCAACTACAAGTCCTGATAAATCAGCATACACATTTGAGTTTTTATATACCACTTCTGCCCCATCAAGTACCCAAGGGTCTCCAAAGTGAGCCATCATAATCGTCATGTCTCTATGCTTTACGGCCACCTCATCTATTGCTAGAGGATGTGAGAAACGCAATCTGCCTCGCTCCGAATACGTGTCTCCAGTGTGATAGACGACAGGGACATTGTACTTCTTAGCAATCTTGTAGACTGGTTCATATACCTCATCATAGGCGAAAAATGGGTAATACCCAAGATAGATTTTTATACCTACACATTCAGGCTGTTGAACCTCTTTTTCTAATTGTAATAGAGCCTCTTCATCAAGTTTAAAAGGATTAATACCTGCGCAGTAGACCACATTTTTAGGTATATCCGCTGTGAGATCAATCCCCATGGGAGAGGTTGAGGCTGAGTCGGGAAATCCTTCCCCAGCCGTTTCAGTTACTCCCATTGCAATTCCGAGTACCACATTGTTTTCTTTGAATTCCTTTTGTAGTCCTTCAAATGAGTAATCCACTTTGGATATATTTCTTGCTGTTTCATGAAAGCTTTTTATTTCTGAATAATGGATATGTGCGTCAATTATTTTCATGATTAACCTCTTTAAATGTCATTCTTCGAAGTTCATTTACTTCGTCTGTAGTTAAGATCTCGTTAGAACCAACGAGGAAGGAAGGCGCTGAAAGGTGTTCTTTACCATTCGCTAATTGAATTTCTCTCCAAAGAGCCACCTGCATGACCTCTTTATTCAAATAAGCTTCACCTTCAACAGCTTCCCGCTCAACTATTAGCTGTAATTTCTGTTCATCCTTAGCAGAGCCAATAATAATATGCTCAGATACTTCAGGCGTGATTTCTGTTGTTCCTGCTAGATATTTTTTGTCACTACCCACATTTTGCAACCAGCCTAGTTTAAAGCTTGCCTCTGTATGCCAATTTTTATAATGCATATACGTTCCTGTATTTTGAACAAGCTTTGTAACAAGTGCCAGGACAGGAATACCAGGTAGCATTACGTAATACTGATGAATTTCAAGCCCCTTATAATCCTCATTTTGAGTGAAGGTGGTCGAAATCTTTATACCTTTCCATAACCTTCCTTCATGATCAAGTAATGTCCCTTCGGATACTGAGGATTCTTCCTTTGCATACGATTTATAATTGATCCCTTTAAATACTGTATGAATACCGCCACTCCATGGATTCCACCATGCTTTTGGTCCGAGAGTCGGAAACGATGAGACTAACCATTCCGTACCATTTACCTTAAATGAGAATAATGTTGGATAAAAGCTTTCAGCAGCTGCAATAGATAATTCACCATTACTTGCTTCTAAAACTTCGACATCATCTTTCAATACTTTATTAATGGAAACAGGCTCTTTTGTAGGGTTGAAAAATAAGGTTTGTTTACAGCCTTTTACCCCATTTATTTCATAGTTAACTTGAATCTTTGAAAAAGGTGTTGTGGCCTTTTCTACAGAAGAGTGCACTTCTTTTGTTTCATCCCCTTGTGTAACTGTTATCGGAGCGCCATTATTAAATGAAACATTGCCCTGTATGTACCCCGCTTTTCTATCAGTCAATAACACTTCACTAGCTTTTGTTTCTAGTAAAAAGTCGCTTAAACCAGGTGCTGTTCTTAGACTTTTTCTTATTGCAAACTCTCGAAACTCTTCCCAGGTTTGGTACGCACCGAAAGAATGGTACACAGGTTTCGTTCTCTTTTCACCATTCCCTTCAATTTTGCCAAGGTTATGCTCTACATACATATACCAATTTTCAAAATGAATGTTTGCTTCGCTCGGCCAAGTGATTCCATGAGAATAAGAGTCATACCTTGAGAATAACCAGTTTTCAGTTAATTCCTTACTATTCCAAAGACCATAATCAGAGTAGGCTTTGTCATCTACTTGTATCACGTCATTTTTCATGACAAAAACTGGTTTATTTAATTCATGATAGAATGGGTGATATATCCAAATAGGCTCGGTAGTATCTGAATTATTTTTGTTGCGTACGATAAACGAATATTCAACAATACCTTCACCATACAGCTTGGAAACACTAACTAGTTCCACATTTGCAAAGTCAGAAGATTCATAGGTTGCATATAAAACGATTGCCCCCTCTTCTTCTTTATATTCTACTAATTTCGGCTTTCGTTTTGAGAATTCACTCGAATATGGCTTTCCTAGTTTAGGAAACATGCTGATTGTTTTCTGTGCTTTACTAGTGATTCTGCCCGGAATAAGATCATTATCAAATTTACTTAAATAAAGATGATACAGCCCATTATATATATGCCAATAGTCATCACACTCTCCGTAAAAACGAGCTCCCAGTCCCTTAAAACCTATTCCGATTTGCTTAGTAAACTGATGCTCTACACCACTTTCCCTCTCAACCTTAATCTCAATAGATGGATTGTAGAAGCCATATTTTAATAGAATATACGGGACTGGAATAGATGTCTTCCCTTTTAAATCTACTGTCACGCTAAAAGTAGTTTGCTTAAGTGAAAGTAGCTCATTTTCTGGAATGGACAGTGTAAACTTTGCAGATTCATTGAAATTATTTTCTAGGTCAATATAAAAAACAGACTCTTCATTTACATAGCACTGGGAACCAGGAACAACCCCTGTTAGTTTTGCTGGTAGTTTTGGTAAAACACCTACTGCAAATTTTGCCTTTTTCCCATTAATCCATATATCAGTAACGACAGCAGGATGTGTTCTCCAATTACTTTGCTCTTCCTCAAGTTGAGATAGATGAAAAGTTGCCTCAAGGACAGTCTCATCTTCCACTGTAAGAGACTGCTCATAGGAAAATTGAACAATTTTATTATTTTTACCTTTAAGTTCAACTTGTAGTGGTTGACCAGTTTTATTTTTTATATAATAACGGATCTTATATGTAGCATCACTTACCAGTTTAAAGTCCTCAACTGAAGCAGTAATGGCATAATCATTTGTCTCAATTGAACGGATGCCACGACCAGTTCGTTCAAACTCCATTCGAAGCTTCTCTCCGTTTGAATCCCATGAATACTCATAATAAGTAAACTCATTCTCTTTTTTACCGTCAGGCGTGACTTCAATCATTCTTGTACTTGCATTATACCAATCTATTTTTTCAAAATAACTTTTTACTGCTTCAGTGTTTAGTACAGTTGGCATGAAGTTCATCAAATGGGTTGAATCGTCACGATCTTCCCAGAAGAATCCGCATTTCTTGTATAATGGTACAGCCTTCGTATTCCCAGCCCATGTATACAAATCAAGTCTCGGCCAGTTTAACTCAACTGCTCGTTCTATTGCTTTTAAGCAAAGCATCTTCCCTATTTTCTGTCCATGGTAATCTGTGCGAACATTTAACAGAGGGATGTATAAAGCACCCTCATCTTCTCGGTATTCACTCAGACCGCAATACCCGACTACCTTATCTCCATCCATTGCTAAATAAAGATTAAGATTGCTAGAGTTTGCTTCTTGTGTACGTACCTTTTCTTCTGTTGTTATATGAGAATCTCCACCCCATCCCTCACGGCTTAGATTCCACATCTCAGCAACGCCAGCTGCCAGACCATCATGATATTCGACGATTTCAATTTTCTGTTTCGTTTGTTTCATTATGTAATCCTCCATATGAATAGTATGGCTCTCATTTCTCTCATACACCACAATCATAGTATGCGGTGATTAGTCAATTAATCCCGATAACATACTCAAAAGGTAGTACATTCTCTCATCATACTAATTCAATTTTCATTTCCAATAAACCTTCTTAAAACAGGAAAAAGTCTTTAAGTGTGTCTCTACAGTTGCTTGTCCCCACTCTAGTATGACGTGACAATTGACTATGACAGTACTTCAAAATACCTATTATTCTAAAAAAAATTTCTTGTAAAAACGACATATACTATTATATTCTCCCTATTTTTCTAGGAAGAAGGTTTTAAGAATTGTAATTTCTCCTTTTATTTTGTAAATCAGTTTACCTTTACAATGCTTTTCTCTGTAATGATAATTTAGGTGAACTTAAAATAGAGGAGGAATTACATGTATAGGAAATCAATTGCAGTAGTTTTGGCCGCAGGATTGGTTCTAAGTGTAAATGGAGTTTCAGCAAGTGGGCCTAATGGAGCTCCGAATTCTCAATCGGCAACAGCCTTTGATAACAAGATTATTAAAAAAATAAACGCTGACAATATGTATAACCGCATCGCACTGCTTTCAGAACAGCCCCGTGCAGCCGGCACTGAGGGTGAGTATAAAGCTGTTCAGTACATAAAAAGTCAGTTTGAGGAATATGGGTATGAAACTGAAATTCAGCCTTTTATTTTTCATGAGGTGCTAAGAGGTACAGGCTCTCTGTTAATTAATGGTGAATCTTTAAACCCATATGTATTTTCAGGATCATTTAGTGATGAAGTGACTGCAGAAATAATCCACGTTGGGAAAGCTCTTGCTGGGACAGTACCTGATGAGGTAGACGGAAAAATAGCTTTGATTGAGCGAGGAGATATAACTTTTGTTGAAAAGGTTCAAAATGTGTTGGATAAAGGTGCAGTTGGGGTAATCATGTACAATAACAGTGGTACTTCCAACCGCTTTGGACAAGCTAACCCTGGACAGGATATTCCTGCAGTTGCAATTACCATGGAACAAGGTTTAAATCTAGTTGAACAGTTAGAAAATGGGCCGTTAGAGGCAACATTAAAAGTAGAAGGCTCTGGATATATTGAAAAAACATCCTATAATGTAATTGCATCCAAAAAACCTCATAAGAACAAAGATAATGGCCAAATTGTAATGGTTGGTGCACATCATGACTCTGTTCCTGGTGGGCCTGGAGCAAATGATGATGCTTCTGGTGTTTCCGCAGTATTAGAGCTTGCTAGAGTTATGGCAAATATGCCAACTGACACGGAACTCCGTTTCGTTACTTTTGGGGCTGAAGAAAAAGGGCTGTTAGGGTCTTATCATTATGCAAGTACACTAAGTGAGGATGAGGCTGATAGAATCGTAGCACACTTCCAGATGGATATGGTTGGAGCGAGAGATGCTGGTGCTGATCATCCTGCTGGTGGATTAATAATGTATACGATTGATGGTCAGAAAAATTTAGTAACAGACTTAGGAGCTGCCGCAGGGGCAAGAACATCTGAATTAATCCCATATGGGCAGTTAGGTAGAAGTGATCACCAACCTTTCCACGAGCTTGGGATTCCAGCAGCATTATTTATCCACTCACCTGTTGAGGATTCATATCACTCGCCTGAAGACACACTAGATAAGATTGATAAAAATAAACTGCAACAAGCTGCCGAAATTGTAGGTGCATCTATTTATCAGATTGCTAGACCAGACACGCCTGCACTAGAACATGCAAGAGTTGCACCAGGTCCAGTAGAATACGAATTTGAGGATCGTCCTGTTCAGTAATAATATATAAAAACAACTCTGATTTAATAATTGGGGTTGTTTTTTGTGTATGTGAAAGTAACACTCATCTCCTGAAGGGACAAGCATAGACTGGTATAAGACTTGTTTTATGCGGAGGAATAATTATGACTCAGATACGTTCGAGGTTAACTTCATCGTTATATGCATTGATTTCGATTAGTTTTTGGGGAGTTTCATTCGTATCAACAAAGGCTGTATTAGGAAAGCTTGACCCATTCTCAGTACTTGTGCTGCGTTTTGGTATCGGGTCCTTATTTTTACTATTTCTTATTTTAGTTCAACGTAAATGGCAGCGGATATCCATTCGCTATATTCCACACGTGATAGTCTTAGGCATCCTTGGAGTTTTTGTACATCAGGTACTCCAAGCGACTGCTTTGTTAACAATTGACGCTTCATCTGCCGGATGGCTTATTTCATTTTCACCTATTTTTACAGTAATCCTATCAATTCTGTTTCTACATGAAAAGATAAATATACAAAAGGCATTGGGAATGATACTAGCCATTATTGGTGTGCTTTTAGTTTCAATTTCAAGAAGTGGACAATCTTTTGAAATTGTTATAAATATCGGTTTCCTGCTTATGGTCTTAAGCACGCTAAACTGGGCAGTGTATTCAGTGCTGTTAAAAAGCTTAAAAATACCCTATCCCCCGCTTTTAGTTACATTTTATATGTGTGTAATAGGGTTCATACTAACCACACCTTTTATTATTCGCGACAGAGGCTGGGAAACACTCACTCTGTTAAATCAAACGGAGTGGGCGCATTTACTGTTTCTTGGTATTTTTGTGTCTGGAATCGGATACTGGTATTGGGGGAAGGCACTTGAAGGTTTGGAAGCATCCAAGGTTTCTATGTTCCTCTATTTAGAGCCAATTATAACTTTAATAGCTGCTGTTTTACTATTACAAGAAAGAATTATCCTCGTAAGTGTCGCAGGAGGAATTATTATTATAATTGGCGTCATAATTGTTAACGGGCAGTTTGGCCAACTGTGTCCACCCCTTTCAAGAAAAGATGAGTAAAAATTTTGTTAGATGTAGGACTAGGAGAGAATAAAAAATCCCCTATTTGTAACTGTAGATTCTCATACTCTACAAATAGGAGATTTTTATATCAGACGTAAACTATTTAGGGCTCACATTATGATTATGACGGAATGTATTCTTGTGATCGTAGTTACTCTTTATTTCTATTAATCTATCATAATTATCTTGGAACGCAGCTTGTACCGCCTCCTCTTTCTCACCAATCCCATTTAGATATGAGGCTTTTTTATGAGAAAATGGCAGTAATCCATCATACACGGAATCAACCCACTGCTTGCATACATTGTCATCGCCTGCCATTGCCATCATATCAACTAAGAGGACAAACTTTGCATCTCGAATAGCAAATGGTGTTGCATCTGAAGGTACACGGTTCATCTGTCCTCCAAGAGCCCAAAGCTGTACAAGGATGCTTGGAGCAGGTGCGTTTTCAATCTTATTCAGAAGTTGGTCAATGATATCATCTGTTAAGATATCAAAGTAAAGGGACGTTCCATAGACTCTTACATGATTAGGTACCATTGGATCCAGCTTCTTTTGATAATCCGCAAAAGGGATAACACCCGTTTGGTCAACAATTGGCTGGGCTAATTCACGTAGTGGTTGAAAGGCTACTTCTCCTTCGTTTACATTGCCAACATACACTCCTGTTAACATTACGACCTTTTTAAAATGGAGAAACTCAGGTAAGAATGGTGCAGGAGGTAAAACAGTTGCTGTAAGGTTAATTGAAACTGCTTCGTCCGGAGCTTGTGCTAGATAAGCTTGTAACTTTTGTAGAATTTCTTTCGTATCCTTAAGGTCATACATTACATCTAAGGCGTATACTTCCGGCCCGACTCTATGTAATGAAAATTCAAACGAAGTCACGACCCCAAAATTTCCTCCGCCACCGCGGATTGCCCAATATAACTCAGAATGGTTTTCTTCATTCACATAAACGGCATCCCCGTCTGCGGTAACGACTCTTGCTCCTACAATATTGTCACATGTTAATCCGTACTTTCCTCTTAAATAACCGAGTCCACCACTAAGTGCTAATCCAGCAACACCTGTTTCAGAAACTGTTCCGGTCGGTACTGCCAATCCGTATTTTTGTGTTTCTGAATCTATATCCCCTAATGTTGCGCCGCCAGCCACAATTGCAATTTGCCTTGTTTGATCGACAGTTACATTTCGCATTGAGGATAAATCAATCATCAACCCACCCTCACAAACAGCAAAACCACCTACATGATGACCACCGCCACGAATGGAAATAGATAGGTTATTATCATTTGCGAATTGCACAGCAGCTACAACGTCTTCTTCCGATTCACAAACTACGATCGCTGCAGGACTTTTATCAAATACTGCATTCCAAACCTTTCTCTTTTCTTCAAAGAGTGCATCATTCGGAAGGACTAATCTACTACCCACTTGTTTTTCAAGCACACTATACATCCATACACCATCCCTTAGTTTTAAAGATTTACATAGTACAAATATACTAAACACCCTTCTATAATACTATTTAAATATTGAAATTATTACCAATTATTCCGGTCCTTTCGTCTTATATAGTTTTTATACGCAAAAAAAGGAAGAGACATATCGCTCTTCCTTCGTATCCATTATTAAGAATCCAATTTTATATCATGTTTTTTAATGATTGATTTGACAATATGTATTGAGTCCCATTCACCAGATGAAAATAAGGTAATGGGATATTTTTTAGGGAAAAGTGCTTTCTGAATCACTTCAGGTGTCTTTCCTTCAGCATAGAGTTTCAGTATATTTCCTTGTAACTCCAACAAATATGCTAGCTTTCGCTTTAATGCTTCACGGCCTTTATTCAGATACCCAGCATGACTGCAAAACACATCTTCAAAGTCGTAGGTTAAGACTGTTTTTAATGAATCAATTAGTACCGGAATATTTTCCTCTCGGAGGACTACCTTTGTCTTTTCTTGACAATATAGATCTCCAGTAAAAAGTTGGCCAGTTTCCTCATTCAAGAAAGCAAGATGATCAATTGCATGGCCTGGGGTTTTTATGACTTTCCAAGTTGCATTCCGAGAATGAAAAGTCTCATTTATGGATTCTGCTTGAAATGGTTTACGTCTTCCCCAGAATAATTGCCTATACAGCGGATAATCTGCTCTTCTCTTACAATAGTCAATCATACTATCACTCATGAAAAGGGGTAAATGGAGCTCCTCCTGTAAATACGAGGCACAACCTGTATGATCTTCATGAAAATGAGTCATAACCACTTTATCAATATCAAGATCCTTAAAAAAGGGTCTAAAATACTTTTCTAGTGACCTGGCACCTGTATCAATTAACACCCCATCAACATAAAAGCAGTGAACATTTAATCTTACATTTTGGAAGGCTATCCTCCCATTTCCCATCTGCACACCATTTACTGTCACTTGGTCAAAACGCTTTTTTAACAGCATAGCCTTCCCTCCATAGCCATTTTTTCTATAGTAACACAATATGAATGATCATTCATATAAGTTAAAATAGCTATTGTTTTCGACAATCCTTGTACTAATGACTTAGCCATATACCTAGTTTAAAAATTTCGTGCAGTAGACTTTTCAATCGTTATATGTCGCCGGTTGCTAGATAACATATAAAAATGGAACGAGAAAAACGGTATTACTACCTTTTCACGTTCCATTGGGTCCATCTTCTTACTTCAATTGTTATTTCAACTTTAATTCAGCTAAATCGTGTTGTACAACATTATTTCCTTCCTGTGGATTAAAAGGAAATGTGCTTAGTCCAAAAACATTTGTCACCACGTCTTTATCATCCGGATGAATAACTCGTACCTCGTACACAAATGTTGAATTAGGTAGAGCTTGAGATAAAAACGTGCGAGCTTGGTTAGGTGGTAGAGTCTGTGTTCCCGGAGTTGACATCGGTAATTGTACTGGTGAACCTGTTGACCAATCAAACATCTGAACAGTTACTCTACGTGAATCATCAGGGTCAGCGTTCATTGCATCTACTACTAGAAATAGCGTATCAGAATGTCTACGTAATAGCCCTGTTGATAAGATATCTCTATCACTCATATTGATTCCCTCCTTTCAAAGTTATAAGGACAATATTTGTCCTCAGCATATCGTATGAAAGGAAAAGAATAGTGTATAGAACAAGAATGGAATTATTGAATAAACAAACTCTTTACTCAAAGACTCTAGTTTGGAAAAGGTGGAAGATTACTATTTTGATAAGCTGAGTGATGAACTACGTGTTTCCTCTTTTTCTTTTATAAAAACTACTCCCAATAAACCAATTATAGAAAAAATAACTGGTATGATGAAACCATACTGATACCCAAGCTTTATGTTTCCAGAACTAGCTTGAAAGTAATCTAATATATTCCCTAAAATACTTGGCAGTAAAACTGCACTTAAAAACCCACCTGTATTTGCAAAACCAGAGACAATTCCTGCTTCTTTTGTTGCAAAAGATTTTCGTACAAGTGCAAATGTTAACGCACTTGATCCATAACCGTAACCAATTAAAAAGAATTGAATTACTAATATATAAAATGGAGGAGTTCCTTTAAATACAAGAAAGGTAGTCCAACTCGCCAATGTAACCACATGGACTACTGCATACGGATGTTTAATTTTCCCAATCAAGCTTGAAATCCAACTAGTTAGAGGTGCACCAAGAAGTGCTCCGATAAGACCAATCATAATAAGCTGACTTGCACCTGACCTTGTCATTTCATAAATATCCATTCCGTAAGGCACTGCAAATGAACTTATAAACCCAACGTATGCACCCACAACTCCAAAATGACATAAAAATAAAGCCCATGCCTGGCGATTGGAAAAAATTCTACTAACTACTCCTAATGTTTTTTCAGGTTCCATATTATCTTTTACTGATAAAGAGTTAGTCAAGGGCAGTTTTGCCGGCTTTTTTACTAGTACGTAATAAAGGAGAAGTCCACATAAGCATAACAGTATTCCTGCAGTAAGAAATGCTCCCCTCCATCCAAGCAAATCAATCCAACTAGAAAATGGAACTGTAGCTAAAAGGAATCCAAGGCTTCCTGTCATTCCAGCTAATCCAATTAAACGTACAAATTCCTTACCTGTAAACCAGTGCCCCAGAATTAGCATCATGTTTACCCAGATTGTAGCATCTCCAATACCAGTCAGTATCCTTCCCAAAAATAGGACAAACTCATGTGTACCCAGGCTATATACGATTGTTCCTATACCAGTTAGTCCCGCACCTATAATCAGAAAAAAGTTTGGCCCATATCGATCAGCTAATATCCCCATTGGGATTTGCAAACCTGTATATACAAAAAATTGTATACTTGTTAGTAACCCAATTGTTGCCGCACTAACTTGAAAGTCCGTCATGATTTGGTCCGTTATTAATCCAGGAGCCGTCCGTTGGCTAGCCATCAGTAAATACGTAAACAGAACAGAAGCAAATACAACCCATCTAAACGTACTAGTTTGTTTGTCCAATAGTCTCTACTCCCGATATTTTTACTCTTATGTATATGTATAATTGTATTTGTAGAAACCCATTTTAGGTTTAAAATTAAATTAACTACGAATTTTTCAAAGGAAAGCCATAGCATGCAAAATAGTCATAGATGTATAAAATCTATGCACTATAATGAAAAATAATGGTTAGCTTAGCCGTCTTTTATATTAATAAAGCATCCGAGAAGGAGATACAAATGAGAGCACCAAAATTAATTTACCCACTTATTTTTCTGCTTTTTCTGATGGTTATAGTGGGAGCTACTAAAACCATTTCAAAAGATGCAGTTACTATACAAGATCAAAAACGTATAATACCTACTTCAGTAACAAAATCTACCACTGTTCCAGCTTTTATACAAAAAATAAATAATAAACAGCCTGTTACCATTATCGCTTATGGTGATTCCATTACTTGGGGATATATACGAGACGCCTCAAGCGGTAAAGTAAAACAGGTGAAAAATCCTTATCCTAAAGTGCTTGAAAAAGAACTAAGAAAGAAGTATGGCTATAATGAAATAACAGTGATTAATAAAGGGCATCCTGGATGGACTACTATTCAGGCACTAGAATTTGTAGAAAAAGAGGTTCTTTCTTATCACCCTGATTTAGTGATTTCTATGTTTGGAATAAATGATGCTAGAGGTCATGTCAAGTATTCTCCTAATGCGTCACCAAACTCAGTTGATGATTTCAAAGAAAACTATCAGGAATTAGTAAAAGTCCTTAAAGCAAATGGATTAGATACTGTAATCCTTACTGCAACAACCATCACAAGCAAGAAAAACAATGCGCATACCGCTCAAGAAGATTATTCTAGAGCTGTTAAATCAGTAGCACAGGAAGAAAATATCCCATATATTAATGGATCAACAATCTCAATTAAAGGGAATCTATATGACGGAGTTCATTTTAAAGCGGATAAATATCGTTTAATAGCAGAAAAGGTAATGAGTGGTTTTTTTGATACATATTAACGATGACAAAAGACCTCACCATAATAACAGTGAGGTCGATTAATTTAATACATTCACGATCTTCCATACAATTGTTGCTATAAAAAGTGATTGTCCAATCCCAAAAAGAATTCCAGTTAGAAACCGAACACCATTTGTGCTCTTCCTCAAGCCCCATTTTTGTGTAAATCCATCAACCAATAGCGGAATTGTCATAATGATTGGAATCCATATAGGAACCACCAGACTAACCACCAAAGCAATCGGTGTAAACAGATAACCAAGAAGCATAGCAAAGCATCTTGCACAAATTGGCATTGGTTTACCTTTAATATGGAAGCATCTATCAGGAATGCGATGGCATGGGATTGTCATCATGATTTCCTTCATTATTTTCCTCCTCTTAGCTGTATCCGTTAATTTGGGCTACAGTCACAGTCAAAACCTTTATCTCCGTCACAATCACAATCCATTTTTTTCATGGAAGAAAAATCTGGACAATTTAATGAGGCAGCATTACAGTCGAGACAGTCCATACTCCCCTTTTCTTTCTTTTGATTTCTTTTTCGATAAAACAAAACTAAGAAAATGAATAGGATAAAACCTGAACCCACTAGAATACTTCCCACTAAATAGGATGATTGCACGAGCAGAATGACTCCTGACAAAACTAGAATTAGCAGTAACGTTAATCCAATAAAAAACATATTGCCCTCCAATATCGTGTTTACAGATATTCCTATTTTAATACAATTAGTAGATAAATAGATATCCTGTTTTTTTGGAGAGAAGTTACTGTTGGAAAAAACCCAAATCGGATGTAATCTCTTCATCGAAATTTGGGTAATAATTTTCTATATGTCTGCTATCTATTAACTAACCATTTAAAAAATGAAAAATGTAAAACTAGAAAGTAGATAAGAAATGGGTAACTCAAAGCTGAATACCAGATATTCCACTCATTATATTTAATAAATCCAAATTCATTTGAAATAATCTCAAATGTAATAGCAAGACTAGTAAAGCATACTATATGTATTACCTTCCATTTTACTGATTTCTCATATGGGAAGGAGTTCAATATGATAACATTTGTAGCATAATATAAAACAACCTGCCCTATTAAAGCAGGTATTTGTATTCCAGGCTGATCAAGTACATATAATTTGTATTTTACGGCTAATATGGTATCAACAAAAAGTCCGAATAAAGTAGCAAACAAGGAAGTTGCATAAATCTCATAAGGTTTCATCTTTTTAGGCATTATATATGCTACTAACGCAAATAGAAAACTTGATATTGATACAAAAATAGTCACTGGTTCCATTTACCAATCTCCCATAATGGATCGCTTAACCCTCTTTTTTACATCTAACCTCTAAAGAGTAATATTCCCAAAAAGAAGAAAAATTATGAACAAACACAAAAAAGACCTAAACTTATTCAGCTTCGGCCTCGATTACATTTTATGTAACTGTTATTCATTTTTAAAGTATGTTAATTAACACTAAATCTCGCTTAAAGGATCTCATCCTCTATATTTTATTGCTAACCCCTTTAAAAAGTTTCTAGCAAAATTATCTCCGCATTCTTTATAATTCTTATGTCCTTCTTTTCTTAGTAATGCTCCTAGTTCTGCCTTAGAGACCCTTAGGTCTGCAAGTTTGAATACATCCAGCATGTCTTCTGTAGTTAATTCAAGTGCTATTTTTGTTTTCTTTAACAGAAGATTATTAACGTTAGCACCTTTCGTTAGGGGCTGATCTGGTGTAGTTGGCTGTCCTGGTCTTGGCTCTTGTCTTCCTCTTTTATAAATGATTAATCCATTTAAAAAAGCATCTAGCATATTGTTATTACATTTTATTTGGTTGTCATTTTCTTCTTCATCAATATCTGTCTTTACGAGTATCTTTACCACATCAGGTACTGATACATCCATCCCACCAAGCTTAAATATCTCTGCCACTTCTTTATTTTTTAATTCCAACGCATATCTCAAGCGAATTAATATATCGTTATTATCCAAAAGGAAACCTCCTATTTTAAAAAATGCTTTGTCACAACAAGTATTTGGCACTTATTTCAGTCTATCTTAATTTTTATTTCACAACAACTTCAACAGTTGCTAAGGTGATAATGTTAGTACTCACAACTACTACTCAACATAAAAAACGTTTGAACTCATAACCTCCAGACAATACAATCTACCACCATAAGCACAGCCACCATCAATTCCAATAATATTATTATCGCCAAAGTATACTTGATTCATTTCGTGCAGATATTTGGTAGGAGTATGTCCAAAAACAACGGTCTTTTCTCCCTTGTATCCCTTATGGAACTCATCGCGAATCCAAACTAAAGTATGAGGTTCCGTTGACTCAATTGGTGTTTCTGGATGTACCCCTGCATGAACAAAGATGTGGGTGTCAGTTTCATAGTAATATGGGAACTCCTTAAGTATTTCAATATGCGCGCGTATATCATCATTCATTTGAATAGGCTCGGGCATTTCGTCGGTCGTATACCAATAGTTTGCATCATCCTTCTCGATACTATAATGGTAATTTTGTAGCGTTTTAATTCCACCATTGTAGTACCATCTTTTCAAGTTCATAGGATCACCATTAAAAGCATCCATCATCATCTTTTCATGATTACCAATTAAGGCAATTGCTCCCTCATTCCTTAGCTGGATGACTTTATCCAAAACATCTCTCGAACGTGGTCCCCTATCAACAAAATCACCTAATAACAGAAGCTGGTCTTTTACTCCGTCATAGTGAACTAATTCCAAAAGTCTCTCGAATTTTTCTAGATCTCCATGAATATCGCTTATAGCAAGCATTCGTTTCAACTCATTCACGTCCTTATGTACACACTAATATTTATATTTATCATTCTACCATTTTTATATTTTACCAAACAGGTAATATACTTACTCCACACAACCCTCCACCTTGAATATGGTAAAATAGTATAATACTAGAAAAAGGGAGTTTATCAAATGGAAGAAGCTATTGTTGAGATTGCTAATTTAAGAAAAAGCTATGGTGGCAAAACAGTTCTCCAGGGGGTTTCTTTTAAAGTGAACAAAGGAGAAATCATTGGTTACATCGGACCAAACGGTGCTGGAAAAAGCACAACGGTAAAAATTTTGCTAGGAATTGAAGATGACTATCAAGGTAAAGTAAGCCTCTTTGGCAGCGATATCTCAGACGGAGATATCGAATATAAAAGAAAAGTCGGATACGTTCCAGAGATAGCTGATGTCTATGATAATCTAACTGGTCAAGAGTACTTAACCTTTATCGGAGAATTATACGGTCTAGACTACGACCATGCTGACTATAAAGCCAAGAGTCTTATGGAGCTCTTTGGTATTGGTGAAGTATATCAATCACGAATTGCTTCGTATTCAAAAGGAATGCGTCAAAAACTGTTAATCATTTCAAGTTTATTACATAATCCGGAACTCCTCTTTTTTGACGAACCAATCAACGGACTTGATGCGAATAGTGTGATGGTTTTTAAGGAAATTATGGCTCAGCTGGCACAGCAGGGTAAAACTATTTTTTATTCGTCACATATTATGGATGTTGTCGAAAAGATCAGCAGCCGCATTATTCTTTTACATGACGGATTGATTGCTGCAGATGGTACCTTTGAGGAATTAAGGCTGCAAAACCAGGAAGGCTCTTTGGAAGAGATTTTCAATCAGTTGACTGGATTCAATGAGCATACAGAAATTGCAGCACGTTTTGTATCGATTGTCGGTGAGGTGTAATATGCAGGATTTCCCTTCTTTAAAACTGTTAGATCGGTTTGAAAAGATATTCTCGCGTTTTGGTATTGATTATAAAATGATGAGAAAGATTCTTCAGGCTAAGCTTGTTATGGACAGGCGCCGAGTGCCGACAATCTTCTCGCAAAATAATAACAAGTCTAAGCAAGATAAAAACCATTATATGTTATCCCTATGGATTTATGTTCTGTTTGGACTCTTTTTGATTCCTTTTACAGTCTTTGGGGACAATTTTCTTTTTCAGATGAGTCTTGTGTATGGGATGATTATCTTTTTCGTCACAACCTCCATGATTTCCGACTTTTCCTCGGTGCTCCTTGATATCCGTGACAGCAATATTCTCTATCCTAAACCAATTGACAGAAAAACCATTAGCGCTGCGAAGCTAACACATATTGTTATTTATCTATCCTTAATGACGATTGCTTTGGCCGGTCCCCCACTTATTGCTGGATTAGTTAAAAACGGTATTGTATTTTTTATTGTTGGGTTTCTTACTCTTATTTTGATAGACTTATTGATTGTTGCATTCACAGCATTACTGTACATGATGATTCTACGATTTTTTGATGGGGAAAAACTGAAGGATATAATCAATTATGTCCAAATCGGTTTATCTTTCGCGGTCATGATCGGCTACCAACTTCTTATTAGGTCATTTGAAATTGTTGATATAACGGTTACTATTGAGCCTGCTTGGTGGCATATCCTTGTAATCCCTATATGGTATGGAGTGATTATGGAGTTTGCTATGAACGGAAGCCTTCAGCCATTCTTTTTCGTTCTGGCTGGACTTGGAGTCATTGTGCCAATCTTATCTATTTGGATGTATGTAAGACTTACTCCTGCCTTTGAGAGAAATCTTCAGAAACTCACTCATCATAACAAAGGAAGAGCAAACAGGCGATTTAAAATGGGGGATGCGATTATTAGATTTATTTGTCCTTCCCATGAGGAAAGGGTATTCTATAACTTTTCCCGTTTGATGTTAAAAAACGAGAGGGATTTTAAGTTAAAGGTCTACCCATCTTTAGGCTTCTCGATCATCATCCCATTCATCTTTTTATTCACGTTCATGGATGAATTCAGTTGGAATTCCTTTACACGTATCAGGGAAGGCAGCTCTTATTTGAATGTTTATTTCAGTCTAATCATGATTCCTACTGTCCTCATAACAATTAAACACTCTGCAAAGTATAAGGGCGCATGGGTTTATAAACTTACACCATTAAAAAGCCTACATCCTGTATTTAGCGGAACAGTGAAGGCATTCATAGTGAATCTTTATTTGCCAGTTTATTTTCTTCTTTGTGCTGTTTTCGTGACTATTTACGGAATCCGAATTATCCCAGACTTGATTTTGGTTTTTATAAGTGCAGTAGTCTATACAATTGTTTGCTTTGCCATTTTAGAAAAGTCACTTCCTTTCTCTCAGTCGTTTGAAACTTATAGCCAGGGGAATGTATTCATCAATTTTCTATTAATGCTTCTAGCCGGACTTTTTGCAGGTCTGCATTATTTCAGCACACTCTTCCCATTCGGTCTATATATATATCTTGTCTTGGCCATTTCATGTGTAATTCTTATATGGAAGAGGGCCTTCCATATTGGATGGGAAAAGATAGAGTAGGGACGGTCCACGTCCCTACTTTTTAAACGCGAAAAAAAGAGCTCATACTTGAACTCTTTTTCGTCGGACGATTATCATTTTATTTCAAAACTATCAAGTAACACTCGCACTTCATCTGTTGATTTCGTGTTCATCAATTGATTTCTTAATTCAGCAGCACCAGGGAATCCTTTGACATAAATTTTGAAAAAGCGATGAAGCGCTGTGATTGAACGTGGCACTACTTCCGAATATTGATCTTGAAGATCTAGCTGAAGTCGTAAAAGATCCAGGTATTCTTCACTACTATGCTCTCTAGGCTCTTTTTCAAAAGCAAAAGGATTTTTAAAAATACCTCGCCCAATCATAACCCCGTCAATACCATATTTTTCAGCAAGTTGCAGTCCCGTTTGACGGTCGGGAATGTCTCCATTAATAGTAAGGAGCGTATTCGGTGCGATACGGTCACGCAATTCCTTAATTTCTGGAATTAGCTCCCAATGCGCGTCTACTTGGCTCATTTCCTTTCTGGTACGTAAATGAATAGAGAGGTTTGCTATATCCTGCTCTAAGATATGAGTTAGCCATTTCTTCCACTCATCTACTTCTGTATAGCCAAGACGTGTTTTTACGCTGACAGGTAGGCCACCGGCTTTTGCTGCTTGAATAAGTTCTGCAGCAACGTCTGGACGCAAAATAAGGCCACTACCTTTCCCTCTTGATGCCACATTAGGTACAGGGCACCCCATATTAATATCGATGCCTTTAAATCCCAGCTCAGCCATGCCAATACTCATTTGTCGGAAATATTCGGGTTTATCTCCCCAAATATGTGCCACCATTGGCTGTTCATCTTCTGTAAAAGTCAAACGTCCACGCACACTTTTCATTCCCTCCGGATGACAATAGCTATCCGAATTTGTAAACTCTGTAAAAAACACATCCGGTCTACCTGCTTTACTCACAACATGGCGAAAAACAACATCTGTCACATCTTCCATTGGAGCAAGTACAAAAAATGGCCGTGGTAAATCACGCCAAAAATTATCTATCATTTTCAAACTCAAATCCTCTCATTATGGGTAAAGATTTTATACACCATTAAGCGTTATATTCAAAAAGTCAAACTACTTTTATATCTACCATACAAACGTACTATTTATCATACAAAAACAACCTTTACTATAACAAATAATAAGCACAAAGAAAATCGGTAAGAAAAGGTAGTTGGGTGAGAAGATGCCTTCTCTTAATTTAAACTACAAAGGTGCCCGCCTCTTATGCAACTTCACAAGAGACAAGCACCATACTTTTTTAGCCTTTATTTTTATACAAAATGTCTTTTACAAATAGAGAAGGACCTTCGTTCGGAAGTCAGCATAGTTGTCGATATGAAAGTCTGCCTCTATATCCGGGTTTTCAAAGGCAACAGTTTTAATACCTAATTCCCTAGCTGGAATTAAATCTAGTTCGCGGTCTCCAATCACCAAATCAATTGGATAATCCTTAATTACATGTTGATAGGAAGCTGCATGTGGCTTACGTGTAAAACCTTCTTCCTCTACCGAAACAACCACCTTGAAATAATCTAATAGCTTGAATTTTTCCAGTAGAAATAGAGTAGACTCCTTGTCCCGGTGCGTGACGATAAAATTGTCATCGGCAACCTGTAAAACCTCTTCTACATGCTCAAACGGCTGACTGTCAAAGGAATACTTATTGTATAATTTCGTGTACTCCTCGCGCTTGCTTTCGTCAATTCCATAATGTTGAAAGGCCACCTTCGAGTTGACCTTGAGCCACTTCAGTACTTCATTCGGATCTAAATCTCTGCCGCTTAAATGGATAAAACCTTTTACAAGCGCTGGATAGGTGTTAAACAATGTTCCGTCAAAATCCCATAGAATATTAATGTGAATCCCTCTTTCTTTTACGTAATCCATTTGATAATAAAGAACTACCGATTGCCTAAGTTATACGTTTTTCCCTTTTATTATGTCTTATTTTATATTTGCTTCATCATGCTCTTCAATAAGTCTCACTACCTCAAGTTCTTTCAGAGTCTCATTCAATTTCAATGCTAAACTTTCAATTCCAAAGAATTCTGTAAAAGTATGACTCCCAATGATAAGATTTATCCCTTTAAACTGAGCATATTGAATCGTATACAAATTACATTCACCTGTAATGTATACATCACACTCATTTTCAACTGCTTCCTTAAGGCAAGCTGTTGGCGCACCATTACCACATACTAAACCCACTCGTTTTACCTTTTTATCATTAAACCTCCAAAATCTAACCGGTTCTTCAAGTAGATTTTCAATATCCTTCACTAACTCATTAAGCTCAATTGCTTTATGATATTCTGCGACTCTACCAAAATATAAACCTTCCCATTCATGAGTTCTTTTAACAATGTCTAAATTCAATTTATGTAATAAACTATCATTTGTTCCAAATTCACAGTCATCTAGTGGCAAGTGGTTATAATAGTGACTTATACCATACTCTGTTAGTTTCTCTAAACACGCCTCTCTTAATCCATATATTTCATCCCATGCATCATGGTGTGTCACCATCATATCAACTCCACGATTTCTTGCTTCCTCTATCGTTTCAAGTGTTAGGTTAACACAGTATCCAATTCTTTTAACCTTTTTATCAGTTTGGTATGTAATCCCAGATTCACTGGAATAGACTTCTTTATTTTTTATAGTAAAAAGACCATTTATACTTTCAACAATATGTGAAACATCCATTTACTTATCTCCTCAATTTCATCATATTTTGCTTCTGTTATCTCTTATCCATCTTATCACACCCATATATATCCTACACATAACAATGAGTTCTCCGTATACGTAGGATGTATGTGGCATACTTGGTTGATTGTAAATTTTACGCTTATTATTTAAAGCCTTTCCCTTTAAAAAGTTTCTTCTGCCATTAGGCATAAACTGTAGTTTTTTTAATAAAACTAGATTTAATAACTAGAAATCTATAATATAAATATTGAGAGAATTAACATAATTTAAAAGGAAGGATGAGTCATCCATGACACAAGATATAAGGCACCAATATTATAAAGAATTAATTGATTTAAAAGATGTAGAAGGTTTGGAAACTCAGATCCAAAGTTTACTAGATGCTCCGATTGAATCCGTTTCTGACCTAGAACAATGGTTAAAAGACGAGCAGAATTTAACAATTAAGATTATGGAGGCAATGACAGGGCACCAAGTAGACTTCTACCGAAATACGGAGGATTCAGAAATTAAGTCGACTTTTCTACACGACCAGCAAGTCATCCAACCACTTTTAATGAAGTATGAAGCAAAACTGAATGAGAAACTCTGTGAGTCTGCTTATTTTCATCAATTAGATGAAAAACGATATGGTTTAATGCGACGCATTCGCGAATCCAAAGTTAAATTGTTCAGAGAAGAAAACATTCCATTGATGGTAAAGGAACAAGAGCTCTCTACGAAGTATAGTGAAATCATGGGAGGCTTAACCGTTGAATGGGATGGCGAAGAAAAGCCTTTCCCATTTGTCCAATCTCAACTCGACAATCTAGACAGAGCAATACGAGAAAAAGCGTATCACAAAATGATATCTGCCTATCGTCAAATTAAGACCGATATGGATGCCATCATGGACGAACTCGTTCAACTCCGCCATCAGATTGCATTAAATGCAGGATTTGAAAATTATCGTGATTATATGTTTGTCGTGAAAAATCGTGAGTATAGTGTCCAAGATTGTTATGACTTTCATGAAAATGTAGAGAAACATATTATCCCTGCGTGGAATCGCCTTGCAGATGTGTTTAAATCGAAGCTCGGTGTCGATACATATCGCCCTTGGGATAATACGGCTAAATTGATGAAAAACCCACCTTACACAGAGGTGTCTGCTCTTATGGATGGAGTATCTGAAATGTTAGGGAAGACTGACACTTATTTTGCAGATCGTTTCGATTACATGAGAGAGCATGGATTACTCGACCTTGGAGACCGTAAAGGAAAAAGCCCAGGTGGTTTCTGTACTTCCTTACCTGTTTCAGGGGATACCTTTGTCTTCGCAAACTTTAGCCCATCCTTTTTCTCATTGATTGCATTAATTCATGAAATGGGTCATGCGCTAAATGGATACCTCGGGTTTGCTGAAAACGGGCCTATGGAAGAATACCAACTAAGAGCTGAAGTGGCTGAACTGTTTTCTCATGGGATGGAATTGCTCTTATTGGATAAACTCGATCTTTTTTATCCAGAAACAGAAGATTTTCATAATGCACAGCGTGAAGAGCTTAGACGTGCATTTACGATGTTATTCGGACCATTGTCAGGAGACCTCTTCCAGCATTGGATGTATACGAATCCTAATCACACTGCCAAAGAGCGTGATGAAAAGTATTTTGAAATCTCAAAACGTTATGGCTTAAATCCTGTCGATTCCTCTGGGCTTGAGGAGGAAATTGGGATGAGTTGGGTAGCAACCCTGCATTATTTCCAAGTACCTTTCTATAATATTGAATACTCCATCTCGATGCTTGGTGCTCTACAAATACTTGAGAACTATCACAACAACCCTGAGCAAGCTGTCGAACTCTATAAAAAGGGTGCAAGTGCGGACTACAATCAATCTATCGCAGCTATTTATAAAGAAACTGGGGTCAGTTTTGATTTTTCAGAGACGGCAGTTAAGCGGATGGGTGAATTCCTAGAAAAGTTAATTCAAGACATTCATTAACAAATTGGGAACAAGGTCAGTAGAAGACAATCTTAAGTCTTCCACACAAAGCAGGTACAACTAGTGAGATTTCTAGTTGTACCTTTCACTTTATTTCGCAGCCTTATTTTAAGAATCCTTGTTAAAATATTGACGTTGAAACATACACATTCTAATTGCATTATGATATTCGCCGTCAACAAAAAACTCGTCAATAAATTCTCCTTCAAAATGAAAACCGAGTTTATTATATATATGAATCGCTTTATCGTTAGACTTATCCACGATTAAATATAATTTATTCATGTTTAATACAGAAAAAGCATAGTCCATTGCTAGATATGTTGCCGCCTTTGCATATCCATGTCCTTGATGATTCGGGTTAATAATAATTTGGAATTCAGCCCTACGATGGATATAATCTATCTCTACTAATTCAACAAGCCCTACCATTTCAGTTCCTTTTTGTACAATAAATCTTCTTTCACCTTGATCATGAATATGTTTATCATATAAATCCTGCAATTCTACAAACGATTCATATGGCTCCTCAAACCAATAGGACATGATGTTTGCATTAATATTTAACTTATGGACAAAACCTAAGTCCTCTCTTTCTAGTGGTCTTAATTTTACATCACTCATTTCTATCCATCCTCCTATTCCTGCATTTAATCAGAGGTTTACCCGTTAGGATATCGTTCCCACTTTTGATACTAACTATTTAACAGTAGGTACTAGTGTTTTTATAAAATTGTCCTACTTTTTTCCACAGCAGGATAAACTCAAAAAAAAGAGCCAATCCTTTTAGGATATTTGGCTCCTTGGTATTATTTCTGAACAAGCTTAGAGACACTATTACATGGCTTAAATAGTAATTGCAGACTATTTCTATGACCAATTATGCGACCACTTATACGTAGCTTGAGTAGTGTTTGCAGCAATAGTGTTTACCTCACTTATACGGTTCACCATATCGCTTATACGGCAGCAAAACTTTTTTGCATTAAACATCAATCATGTTGCTGTTACTCAAATGTTACTTCTTCTCCATACCCTATTACCACTACCTCGGTTCTTTGATGTTTTGATAAGTAATCTTTTATTTCATTATCTTTCTCAATCATATTTCCTACAACAGGAAATGCTTGTAACAATTTATCTAAAGTTTCTTTTGACGAGGCTGAGTTTTCACTAGGAAATGTATGACTTGGGATTACATATTTAACATCTAATAACTGTTCTACTGCATATGCTGCTTCTTTTGGACCCATTGTAAATTGACCCGAAGAAGAAAGGATCGCAATTGATGGTTGGTACAAATCTTGAATTAATTTCATATCAGTCATAATCATTGTATCACCAGAATGATACAACGTATGGACATCCTCAAAATCTAATACATAACCCGCTGATTCTCCTGCATAAATGGGATTACCCTCCAATTCGCCGTAGCTAGATGAATGACGAGCAGGTACCATCGTAGCTTTTACATCACCAAAATCAAACGATCCGCCAAAATTCAAAGGATAAACGTTATCAAAACCTTTTTGACCTAGAATCAAGGCTAATTCATATTGTGCTAATATTAAACAGCTCGAATTAGCTTTTCTTAATTTTCCAAGTCCGCTTGTATGATCAAAATGCCCATGTGTTAATAATACACCTTTAATCTTAGACAAAAATTCTTCTGTTTGATACTCACTTGGACAACCTGGATTCATTTCAAAAAATGGGTCGACTAAATATTGATTTCCTTTTTTAGTTGTAAATACATACATCGCATGACCTAAACGTAATATTTTCATAAAAGCCCCCTTTAAAATTTATTAAACTTACATATTTATGTATATTTAACTCTTTAAATTTTCATGATGTCTATTAAATACAATGAATCTAAGAGATGTACTAAATTATTCTAAGATTGTTTATGGAATGCTTCATAGCATTTTAACCACTTTTCAAAGATATCCCACCTGAAACTATGGCCCCAGGATCCTATCTAGACATTAGATTGTAGAATCACCTCTTTCTGCGATTTAACTGACTAATAATAATTTAACCCCAACATAAATGCTGGGGTTAATTAAAATACATATTGTTATGGATGTTTTAGTAGAAATAGGGTTACTAATATTCTTAAAATGCGGCAAGTTTCCCCTATTTGGGGCCTGCTGTTTCCTTTAAAACTATCTGCGAGACGCACTCAACGTGGCTTTAATCTATAATTTATATATAAAAAGAATAGGACACTCCTTAGATATCCTACCCCAACCCTTTCCCACATTATTAATCAAGTGCACCATAAATGATAGATCGCAATCTCGGTTGGTGATAGCTTTCTAGGTTAGGTAACATTTGCTGCATATAGACAGATGAGATTTTTTCTTTTGGGTCAATAGACACCCATGTACCTAACAAACCTGACCAACCAAATTCTCCAACTGAACTATTCGCTCCCCCTAATGCCTGATCAACCATGACTCTTACACCTAAGCCATACCCGTATCCTGAGAGGTAGTCCCAATTATAGTTTTCTCGATTGTCTTGGCGAAGATGATCCGTTGCCATTAAATCGATTGTCTTTCGACCAATGATTCGCTCACCATCAAGAGTCCCGCCATTTGCCAGCATTTGAGCAAAGCGACTGTAATCATGAAGTGTAGACAGTAAACCACCGCCTCCACTCTCAAATTTCGCATCAGCTTGAATATTCCCATCCATTGTTGTGTTCTTTATAAAATCCCCTTGACCATCACGATTATAGAAGGAGCAAAGACGATCCTTTTTTGATTCCGGAATGCGGAAAAAGGTATCCTCCATCTTCAAAGGTTCAAAAATCTCTTCCTGTAAAAATTCCCCAAAGCTTTTACCAGTTAGAACCTCAATTAATGCACCTAGTACATCATGACTTAATCCATAATGCCATCTCGTTCCTGGATCAAAGGCTAATGGAAGGCTAGCTAAAGCCTGAGATAATTGACGCGTTGTCCTTCTTTCTCCTCTTTGGTCTATTTCCTTTAGAGCTCTTGCTACTTGCCGTTCGGTTTCATTCCCTTCTCCAGGATAGGTTAGCCCTGAAGTCATTGTAAATAAATCTTTTACTGTTATGGACCTTGATGCTTTAGTGGTATAGATTTCTCCTGACTCCGTTTCCCTATACACGAGTGGATTTTTGAATTCAGGCAAATATTCTTCTAGTGGATCATTAAGTAAAAACAGACCTTTCTCATATAACATGAGTGCTGCTGTACAAGTAACAACCTTTGTCATCGAATAAATACGGTAAATTGTATCGGATGTAATTTCCTTCTTTGTTTCGAGATCTGCATATCCGACATAATCCTCAAACAGTCTTTCTCCTTCACGATGTACCGCTAATGCACATCCAACAGGACCTCTTTCAACAAAGCTTCTCAAAAGAGACTGTAGCTTTTCTTGTAAATGATTCAATACCCTCACTCCTTGACTTTTCATGACAATAGTACAATTCTCTATTCACTAATGGAAATCCTTTATGATAAAATTCTGGCCAGCGCTTGAAACCCGCACCGCTAAAACTTTAGCGCACTGGTTTCCTACTGGATGTACTGGATCCTTAAATTAGTACTTCGGAAGATCTTTCAATAAAGTGAGTATTAATGCAAGTAAAAAAAAGGTTTAATGGAGGCTTAAATTGGAGAAATTAATCAAGTCCCTTCAGTAAAAAAAAGTCAACTTAATGAAAAAATGCAGGATTGCGAAAATGAAGATTATGCAATACATTTAGGAAATAAGTTAAAAGATGTGTTAGCTCTTAAGGAATTAACTCCACAAATTTTGCATTCATTAGTTGAGAAAATAACTTGTAGCCCTAATGGTGATGTCCATATTCACTATAGTTTTGTTAATCTGCTTCAAGAGAATTAAAAAGGCAAAGGCAACGCCCCATAAGGTTAGTTGCCTTCTTTTAAAATGAGTTGCGACACACACTCCACATGTGCGGTATGCGGAAACATATCAACAGGCTGCACATACTCCACACGATATAGTTTTGAAAGCTGTTCAATATCCTTAGCTAGCGTAGATGGATTACACGATACATAGACCATCTTTTTAGGTTTAACTTTAAGGACTGTTTGAAGTAATTTGTCATCACAGCCAGTACGTGGAGGGTCGACAACAATTACATCTGGACGCCAGCCTTCTTTTACCCATTTTGGAAGAAGGTGTTCTGCTTTACCTACTGCATAAGTTGCATTTTTAAAACCGTGGTTCTTGGCATTCTTTCTTGCGTCTTCAATAGCATCTGGTATTACTTCGATTCCTCGTATTTCTGCGGCTCCTTTTGCAAGCCATAGTCCGATTGTTCCTACACCGCAATAAGCATCAACGATTTTTTCTGTTCCAGTTAGTGCTGCGGCTTTTTTTACTTCGTCATATAATTTAATGGTTTGTTCTGGATTAAGCTGAAAGAATGCACGAGCAGATAGTTCAAACGAGAGATCTCCTAGTGTTTCTTGAATTACCTCGTTTCCGTGTAGGCGAATCGTTTCATCACCAAATATGAGGGAGGTTTTTTGCCCGTTAATATTTTGGATGATTGATTTCACTTCCGGTAATCTTTTTGTTATCTCTTCGATTAGCAATTGTTTACGAGGTATTTCTTTTTCTGCTGTAATTAAGACTAATTGAACCTCACCTGTTTGAATACCAACTCTTGTTACTATCGTTCTGACTAGTCCTTTTCGAGTCCGTTCATTATAGATTGAGATTTTAAAATCCTGTAGGATTGTCTTCACAGTTTGAGTTACCTTACTGGTTGCAGGATGCTGAATCATACAGTCTGCAATATCAATAAGTTTATGAGAGTTGAGACCATATAACCCCGCAATTACCTTCTGTTTTTCCTGTCCGACTTGGAACTGACTTTTATTTCGATAACTCCATGGATTTTCCATTCCAATTGTATCTTTAATATTGAGTTTTTCAATTGGCGTTTTACTGTATCGTTCAAAGGCTTGTATAACAATATCTCGTTTTTCTTTAAGTTGTTGTCTATAATCAAGATGCTGAAGCTGGCACCCGCCACATTGTTCATAGATGGGGCAAGGTGGCTTTACCCTGTGCTCAGATGGTTTTCTAATTTTTTTTATTTTACCCTCCGAAAACTTGGGTTGAACCTTGGTTGCTTCAACGACAACTTCTTCTCCTGGTAATGCACCCGGAACAAAGACGACCTGACGTTTAAAATACCCCACACCTTCTCCATTGATACCTAGTCTCTTTATCGTAAGGGGAAAGGTTTGGCCCACTTCAAGTTTTGCTTGGTTCTCTTTTTGTTGTTTCATCTATACACTCAACTTTCTTTATTCAATACTTCTCCATAGATATAAGGATGCGTAGCTTAAATACGGCTCCCACTTTTTACTTAAAAGCTCCATTTGTTCATAGGTTGGCTTTTTATCTATTTTATATAATTTTTTAATCGCATTTTGAATTCCGATATCGGCCATCGGAAAAAGATTTTGCCTACCTAAGGCAAATAACAGGAAATTCTGAGCTGTCCACTTGCCAATACCGCGGATTTTTACAAGAGCATCCATTACTTCGCTATCTGATTTTCGGGCTAACTCCCGGAGGTTTAATTCCCCTGAAGCTATTAGTTTTGATGTATCAATCACATATTCTGCTTTTCTTCCACTAAATTGAAGTTCACGAAGTTCTTCTATAGTAAGAGCTGCAACTTTTTCCGGTGTTGGATAGATCCATGTACCTTCTATCTCTTGTCCATATTTCTTCACAAAACGCGAAGTTAATGTATATGCAAACGACATATTTAATTGTTGATGAATAATGCATTTCATCAATGAAAAATAAGGATCAAAATCTAGTACTAATGGTGTTCCCCGATTTTCAATAAATATATTTTCTAAATCTGTTTGTAGAAAATGGTCTTGAATATCTACTAATGGAACGTCCCATTGAAAAATATGAGTAACACGACCTAAACAATATTCTTGAGAGTTATCCTTTTCACCTGACACAAAAAATGTAGGCTCGTCAATGGTTCCTGTTGACTTCACCGTCACAACAACAGGTTCCCCTTCATAATAAAAAGGAACATTTACACTACTTTCTTTTTGATTAATAGTTATAAGTGGATCTAATGATAACCGTTCAAGGACTCTGTCAAAATCATAAGGTGGCTGAATATCAACTTTTTTCTCCCACATGAAAAATCAATCCTTATACAATAGTTAGTACACATTATACCATTTGAGGATGATTTAAATCCCTTAATAGATTTATTAACGAATAAAAGCTACCAAATGAAAAAACCTTTGAACAATCGCTCAAAGGTATCTTACTTATTCAATATCAAGTAAAAGCTCTTCTTTAATTGACTTTTGCGCCATTAAATAATCTAGACTCCGGAATGTATATCCCTCTTCACGCAGGTCATCTATTGCTTTATCAAGCGCTTCTGCATTATCACTGGAAACGGTATGTAGAAGCAAAATTGCACCTGGGTGAATTTGTTTCATTATATTATTGTACGCATACTCCCACCCTTTTTGATTGTTAATATGCCAATCAACAAATGCAAGAGACCAAAATACATTTTGATACCCGAGCTCGTTTGATAGTGCTAACGTACGTTCACTAAAGATTCCTCGTGGTGGGCGAAGGTAGGATACGTCCTGACCAGTAAGGATTTTTGTTTCCTCTCTGACAGAGTCTAATTCCTTTTTTAAACGTTCATCACTCACTCTAGTTAAATCAGGATGATACCAAGAATGATTCCCAACTATATGACCCTCTTTTGCCATTCGCTTTACAAGTTCAGGCTGATCCTTTAAATAATGACCCGTTACAAAAAACGTTGCGGGAACTTTTTTATCTTTTAGTACGTCAAGCACCTTTTCTGTATATCCATTTTCATACCCATTATCGAATGTTAAATAAATATCCTTCTTTGTTGTATCACCGAGATAGAAGGCACCGTATTTTCCTAGAAGTTTATCATATTCCTCTCCAGCAGATGCGGGTTCATGATCTCTGCTTTTCTTAAAGCCCCAATGTATAGGTGTGTTGGAATATGCTGCTGCAGTTTGTGCACCTAGTAGTGAAAGGGAAACTGTTATGAGTAAAATTAAGCCGCAAACCCTTTTCAATGTAAAACCTCCCAAACTCCGTTTGTAGTAAGGTTAGTTTTTCCACAATTAGGGAGTCTATATTCAGGGAAGAGTTTTCCATATAACTTTCTAGTGAGGATTCCTTACAATTTTAATCATTATCATAGTCGTAATCATAGTCATTTGAGTCATCTGCATTTGAATTGTCGTCCTCTCGTTGATTATCATCGTCCTCATTTAATCGGTCAAGAATATCATCTTTATCGTAATGTGATGCTGACTGACCTCCCTTATTCCCCCACAATCTATTTAGAATACTTACAAATACCCACACAACTAAAATAACGCCACCTAACCATAATAGATCCCCCAACCTGCCACATCCCTTCACTTTGATACTTAAACTATATGAAGGAAAAACTAGGTCTTATGTATTAGATGAAAACTTTTTTCACTACTTTAGTATTATGTGCGATTAGTTTGTAAACTAAATTGGCGAAGGGATCTCAAGAAAAAAAGACCCGCTACTTTAATCGTAACGGGTCTGGAGACTTTATTAGAATACTCGCTCTTTGAATTGTTCAAGTTTTTCAAGGGATGATTTATCAACATCTTGATGTAGGCTATTTCCGTGTGAGTCCATTGTTACAACTGCAGTAAAGCCTTCAACTGATAGATGCCACATTGCTTCTGGAACACCAAATTGCATTAAGTCAACATCATCAACAGATTTAATACAATCAGCATAATATTGTGCGGCTCCACCGATCGCATTTAGATAAACACCGCCGTGCTCTTTCAATGCTGCAAGTGTTTTCGGTCCCATACCACCTTTTCCGATTACAGCACGAATGCCGAACTTCTTCATGATGTCCCCTTGGTAAGGCTCCTCACGAATACTTGTCGTTGGGCCAGCTGCTTTTACATGCCAGTTTCCTTCTTCATCCTTAAGCATAACTGGCCCACAGTGGTAAATAATTTGACCATTCAGATCAACAGGTGCATCATTTTCAGATAGATGTTTGTGAATCGCATCACGTCCAGTAAACATGCGTCCATTAATACGAACCACGTCACCTACTTTTAACTCACGAATTTGCTCTTCAGTGATAGGAGCTTGAAGAACAACCTCTTTCGATTCAGATTTTACTTCTTGTACTTCTTCTTGTTCCTTGGAGAAATCAATTTCTTCTCCTTCTTGGTATAACCATTCGTTGATGTCACCTGTTTCAGCATTTAGAGTGACACCCAAGCGGCGATATGCCCAACAGTTATAGGCAACTGAAACAAAGAAACTAGCAGGAATACGGTTCATAACTCCAACCTTACAACCAAGTAGAGTTGTTTCTCCACCGAAGCCCATCGTACCAATTCCAAGCTTATTTGCATTTTCCATTACATACTCTTCAAGCTTACGTAAATCTTCATTTGGATTTACATCTTCAACACTACGGAAAAGCTGTTCTTTGGCTAACTCGTAACCTGAAGTACGGTCTCCTCCAATGCCGACACCGATAAAACCTGCACTACAACCTTGTCCTTGAGCCTGATAAACAGAATGCATAACACACTTACGTATTCCATCTAAATCACGTCCCGCTCTACCAAGACCTTCTAATTCACATGGCAAGCTATACTGTATATTTTTATTTTCACAGCCGCCCCCCTTTAGGATCAGGCGAACATCAATATAATCTTTTTCCCATTGGTCAAATTTAATAACTGGAGTCCCTTCACCCAGGTTATCTCCACTATTTTCACCTGTAAGTGAGTCTACTGAATTTGGACGTAGCTTTCCTTCCTTCGTAGCCTCTGAAATTGCGTTTTTAATTGCCTCTTTAATTTTTAATTGATTTACACCAACTGGTGTCTTTACTTTAAATGTAGGAAGACCAGTATCTTGACAAATTGGTGATACATTTACATCTGCCATAGATATATTATTGGTGATTGTTGAAAGAGACATAGCAGCACGTGTACCAGCGCTCTCACTCGCTTTCGCACGAGCAACCGCTCTTCGTACATCCTTTGGAAGTCTTGTTGATGTCTCTACAATTAACTTGTACATACTCTGTTGTAGCTTATCCATCTGTATTCCCCTTTCCCAAAATCCCCTTGTTAGAAAAGCGCAAGCGCCTTGGTCTGCCCCGACAAGCGCTGGCCGACTAAAGTCGCCACGTCCTGCGGCAACGTCGGCACTAGCACATCCTGTGCGTCGAAACCCTGACGAGGAGGCTCGAAAAAAAGCAAAGCTTTTTTCCTGCGAGGATTATCCTCACGAAGCATTCCTTAGTGTTGCCGCCGCAGGAGGGGTGAAGCGACCTCTCGCTGCTTAAAAGCAAGCTTTTGCGCAAGATAATCGCAGAAGCCTCTTCAGAGTTGAAAACTGGCTAGGCGCTGGAGCTAGACATAACAAATTCTTTAAAAGATTTATCTGTAATTCACAATTTTCATTATACTCCTTGAACTTTACTTGCGAAAGAGATTTGCAAACGATTCCAGAAAATGATTTATTAAAAGGAAAACACATTTTTCTGGTGAATTCTAATTAGATAGGTAAAATTCATTCATGGAAGAGGCGTTAACATGACGGATATACAAGCAAAGATTGAAGAGCTCGAAAAAGAACTTTTGGAAAAGAAAAAAGAACTTGTTCAGTTACGAAAATCGTTACCTGAACGAAAAATAGAAAACTATTCATTTATTACGTCTACTAATGAGCAAGTGACCTTACTTGAGTTATTCGGGGAAAAGGATGAGTTGATTATTATTCATAATATGGGTAAAAGCTGCTCTTATTGTACAATGTGGGCAGATGGATTCAACGGGGTATATCACTATCTAATTGCGAAAGCCGGCTTCGCTGTTGCTTCTCCAGACACTCCTGAGGTACAGGAGAATTTTGCAGCAGAACGAAAATGGCAATTTCCAATGATATCTGTAAAAGAAAGTTCATTTACAAAGGACCTGGGTTTTATTAAAGAAAATAAATACTACTACCCCGGTGCTTCAACATTTCGAAAAGATGAGCACGGAAATATACTTATACACGCTCAAGCAACGTTTGGACCTGGTGACGATTACTGTGTTCCTTGGCATTTATTTGACCTACTTCCTTCAGGATCAGAAGATGTAAAAACTAAGAGAAAATTAAATGAGCATTCCCCATTCCAGCTTACAAACAATATTGCAGTTGGTGTTAGAAACTATGAGGAAGCATTATTATTTTACAAAACTGTTTTAGGCATGAAGGTTGAACAAACCTTTGATAACGAGACTAAGTTTTCTATTAGCGGATCAAATTTTTTCTTTGAGAAAAACGAAGAAAACTATGTATCCTTCGAATTCGCTGTGGATAAGATTGAAGAAGCAAAATCTATTCTATCTCAACATGGGTGTAAAATTACAAGAGAATATTCCTCAACTAGCATCATGATTCAAGATCCATTTGGACTGAAGTTTCATTTATATGAAAGTAAGTAAATTGGTTATTAAAAAAGCGCTTGGACATCCAAGCGCTTTTACATTATTTACTCATTTTTAAACTGATCATATTTGCCTTCAATATCATCCAGCATACTTATTAGGCGGTCAATATCATCAACGTCTGTTGATTCAGGGTCTAATGAATCAATTGTTTCTAAAAACATATTTAGACGGTCTTTTAAATACTTTAATTGTGAATCCTTATCATGAACTGCATTTTCCAAATTGCAACTTTCCTTTCAGTTGAATACTTTACGTTCGTTATTAGCTTATCCAAACAAGCCATGATTGACAACAACAAAAAACCAAATTAGATTTACCGACCTATTAAATCTAAAGAAAAATACGACAGAGCCCCTGTCGTATTTTATCTTGGTGTATCTGTTACAATGAACCCAAAGGATGCATGGTCTTGAACAGGTATCCATGCTCCTATACCTTGATGCGTTACATTTTTAACTACAATTAATTTTTTACTACCTTTCAATACTAAATAAACTTCACCATATGTAACCTTTCCTTTTTCATTAACCGCTGGTGCATATGAGTAAAGATAACCTAGTTTTTTAGGAGGAACATTATAAATTTGATCCTTTTTTGTGCCCCCACCAATTATAGTTGTAAATGAAAGTGGAAGCTTCGATTTCTGTGCAGCTTTGATTAACATCATTTTCTTAACATCATCTGCATCTTGAATTTCTGCCGTAAGTCCACCCTTTACAATCTTCTGCATCTCTTGTTTGTAATGAATCTTATATGGAGACTTTCCACCACGGTTATCATAATAGTTTGTATTGATCTTTTCATATTCCCAATTTGTACTAGTTTCAGACGATTCATAGCTTAACGGCCATTGTCCAAGATAAATCGTTGCTCGATACCCGAGTGCTAACGGAGTGGTTTGTATGGCTGATTCGTTAAGTAATCGAATCAAGTTTGGGTTCTCAATTGGAACATCTGCACTGTTGATCAGTTCTTGTGCAAGCTTACTTGGCTGGAGATACGGCAAATCCTGTGTGGGATTTGGATACGTATTGTCCTGCGAAATATCTAAAACAGAGCTAGGAATCTTTGCCTTAGCTTCTTCATCTTTCTTCTTATTGGTACCTTCTGCCATCACATTAGATGTCATTCCCACTAGCATGAAAACGATAGCAACTATAAAAAGAATATTTCGTTTCATAGACGGTACTCCTTTCGTTTACTTTGTGCATAGTTTTTTCGAAGTATCTATTTATTATCCACTCTTAAATTAGAAATATTTTACAGAAGGTAAATGCACAAGAACCGTTGATAAGGATTGATAAGGAAACCTCGATAAGATACCACCACATCCTGCGCAAATAAAAAAGCTAGTACAGAATTAATCCGTACTAGCTTTTATACCTTTTCCCATAAGGCGTTCAAAATAAGGGAAAAATAGTTGAATCAACGGTCCTATTGCTACTGTGCATAAAATTGTACCAATACCAATCGGGCCATTAAATAAGAAGGCTAAAATGAGACCTGTAAGTTCGGCCACTGTTTTTGCAACCCCTACTTTTAATTTAAACCTCGTGCTAATGGCGATCATTAGATTATCTAAAGGCGAAAGGGGGAACTTTGCTTGAAGATAGATTGCAATCCCAAGTGAAGCAACTACTAAACCTAAAAGAAATATAAGTAACTTCAGAATAAAGTCAGCCGGAGTTAATCCAACTAAAATAAATATCAACCAAAAATCAATAAAAAAACCAATTAGAATAATGGTTCCAATCGCTAAATAGGCTGGTTTTCTCTGAAGAAGAAATGCATTTAGCAACATAACCAACACTCCGACAATAATAACCCAGCTACCAACTGTAAGACCAAATGTTTTAGATAAACCAACATTTAGTGCATCCCAGGCACCTGCACCTATGTTTGCTTGAATCATTAAACTGATTCCTAACGATAAAATAAATAATCCTATAATAAAGAACAATAGTCGTCTTGTCATCACTTTTTATTTTATACTCCCTCTAGGTTTGAACCTTTAAAAATTGAATTATGATTGCGTTTATTATATCCGTGAAAAGGATATCATACGATTTTTTTACTTTTTTGTAAATAAAACTGAATATTTTTAATGTTAGGTAAATATGATGTAATATACCTTACTTAAAGGAGGGATAAAGAGAACCATACCTTTTACGGAGGGGGTATGCTATCGAAGTGCAGACCGAAGAGGACACCAATGAATGTTATCCCTGATTAAAAAATACTTAGGAACCTTGGTAATGGCTTGTCAGATGAAAAATTGGTATCGAAGTTGTTATGAAAGGTAAATGCAGAACGTAAAAAATAATACCAAACGACTCTGTGTGATTACACACAGAGTCGTTTTTTGTTTATTTACAATAGATAAAAACCAATTCCCATGATGGCATAAGCCGCTAATAAAGTACCACCTTCAAACCAGTTTGTTTCACCATCATTCGTTATAGAGATAGTAAGAAATACTGCAGTAATCATAGAAATTAACTCCGGCATCGTAAATACTAACGCCATTTTTGTATCAAAGAAGAGGGATATAAGTACGAGCAAAGGCGCTACAAACATGGCGATTTGCAGGGTTGAACCAATTGCAATTTCAACAGCTATATTCATTTTATTCTTATATGCCATGATAATTGCAGAAGCATGTTCTGCGGCATTACCAACAATTGCTACTATGATAATACCAATAAAGATTTCACTCCAACCGAAGGCTTCCGCAACAACTTCAAAAGTATGAACCAAGTTTTCTGATACATACCCCACAGCTACTGTGGCTAATGCCAAAATAGTTAGTGCCTTTCCCTTACTCCATTCTGGTTCCTCGTGTTCTTCTACTTGGTCCGATTCATGTTGATAAATACCTCTATGCGATACTAACTTAAAGAAAAGAGCCGCCAAATATAATAGGATTAAGATAATTGAGATACCGATACTTAAAGTAAAGGTTTCTGAATCAGTCATCTCCATCGAAAAAACTTCTGGAATAACAAATGCAAGAATGACAGAAAAAATCAACAATCCTGAATTATGTCTTGCATCATATACATTAAAAGATTGGCGTTTATATTTAACGCCACCAATTAAAAACGAAAGTCCTGCTACTAGTAATAAATTTCCTAATACTGAACCAGTCAGTGAAGCCAATACAACGGTAACAAGACCAGCTTTTAAAGCAAAAATGGATATAATCAGTTCAACCGCGTTGCCAAAAGTGGCATTCAATAGCCCGCCAATACGGGGACCTGCTACAATAGCAAGGCTTTCTGTCGCTCTTCCCATGTATCCAGCTAACGCAATAATTGTTAAACAGTAGATGACAAACATAAGTACAGAAGGCCAATGAAGAAGGCTGCCAATAACTGAGAGAGGTACCCCCACCGCAACCATAATAAAAAATATACGATTTACCATAAGTCACTTTCCCTTCTTTATTCTTCGATAATCTCAAACGTCTCGTTTATTTCGATACTTCCTTTGACGGATTGTGCCATTGAACAATTCTTGTGTGCAATTTCGATTGATTGTTGTACTTTATGGTCTGTTAGTTCTTTGCCTTTTATTATGTAATGTATTGATATTTTCTCAACACGATTAGCTTCTGCCTCATTTCGTTCAACCGCAGTCTTAATTGTAATATCTTCTACCTTCAATCTTTTTTTCTCAAGAATCTTTCGTAAAGTACCTCCACTACAAACCACTATAGAAGCTACTAATAATTGGTATGGCCGAAAACCATATTCTTCATCCCCCGCTACATGGAGTTGGCCATATTCTAAATCTGTGTAAAAACCTACTTCTTCTTTCATTTTAAAGATCACCGTAAACACCTCTACTTTTTATACATATTTAACCATATTTATCGCTAACTACAAAGAAAATTTTTCCACAAGAACTTTTTACAATATTTGATAAGCTTTTACATTTTCATCTTTCGTATATTTTTGTATGATTAGAAAGGAATTATTATGAAATCGGGGAAAAAAATAATGAAAATACGATTTTGGATTTTAGTGAGTATTGTAGCGATTTCTGGGTTCAGCCAAGGAATGCTTCTTCCGCTGATCGCTGTTATATTCGAGAACAGTGGCTTGTCCTCCACCTTAAATGGACTAAATGCAACAGCTCTTTATATTGGGATATTATTAATTTCACCTTTTATGGAGTATCCTTTACGAAAGTTTGGATATAAGCCTGTGATTATTTTTGGCGGATTATTGGTCGTGATTTCTCTTGCATTATTTCCATTATGGAAGTCCTTTTGGTTTTGGTTTGTTTTACGACTGTTAATCGGTATTGGTGACCACTCCTTACATTTCGGGACTCAGACGTGGATCACATCTTTTTCACCAGAAAATAAACGCGGAAGAAATATTGCTCTATACGGATTGTTTTTTGGGCTCGGTTTTGCAACCGGACCATTAATGACACCTTTAGTCACCATTAATGAGTCCCTACCGTTTCTGGTGTCTTCAGCCCTCTGTTTAATAGGTTGGGTCTTTCTATTTTTATTAAAAAATGAATACCCTGATCAAGAGCTTGGAGTTAATTCTTTTTCAGAAACCATTAAACGATTTTCGATGGCATGGAAGTATGGATGGGTTGCATTTTTACCACCACTTGCTTATGGTTTCCTAGAATCTTCGTTGAACGGAAGCTTTCCAGTCTATGGACTGCGAATTGACTTAAGTGTTTCCTATGTATCAATACTGTTAACTTCTTTTGCTATTGGAAGTATAGTTACCCAGCTGCCATTAGGTATTTTGAGTGACAAATTTGGCCGCAGAAATATCTTGATGGTTGTGTTATTTCTAGGCTTTTTAAGTTTTTCTACAGCAAGTTTCTTAGAAGAATCAGCTGTAGGACTTGCAATCTGTTTTACAGTTGCGGGGATGGTTGTAGGATCAACCTTTTCACTTGGAATTTCTTATATGACTGATTTAATGCCGAGAAACCTTCTTCCTACCGGTAACCTATTATGTGGTATCTTCTTTAGTATTGGTAGTTTGATTGGTCCTTTTGTAGGAGGTTTATTTATTCAGTTTTTCACAACGATAAGCTTCTTTACTATTATCGCTACTATCCTGCTGATTATCTTTTTAGTGATTACTGTCTTCGGCACAAGAACGTTAGACGCAGTGAAGGAATAAGATCTTATTTCTATATGAGGCTCCTGTTATACAACTATATACCGGGAGCTTCTATTTTTTTGCTTACCTAAAGAATGAAAGAAACTTACTGTGCCTAAGTTGTACATCATACTATTTTTGGCCTATTTTATAAAAATCCGTTGACCATTTTATTTTAACTGTTATATAATACATTAAAAGATAATACACTGTATTAAAACAGTTGTATAGGACGAAAAAAAACAAAGGAGATGGATGATATGAGTAGGCAAGAGCGCAAGAATATGGTGGAGTTTATTGAAAAGGTGAAAGGCTTTGATAAAACAGTTCTTATGTACATGACAGATGCAGATATCGAGCATATCTACAATACGACTTATTTCCATTTTGAAGAGATTGTTGAATAAATTAGGTTACAAGCCCACCATTTGATGGTGGGTTTTTACTTTTTTCAGAGGGAAACCTCCTGTCAATCTCCAACTCCATTCCTTATTTAAAATAATTTTAAAAAACTACTTTTTAACTATAGGTCGTTATGTTATAATTAATAATAATTATAAAGTAAAAATAACTAAAAGTAATTACTGCTTCTTAAAAAGAATGCAGTTTTCTTATTTTAACAGGTTATTGATTATGATTACTCTTCTCAACTAGAACTTTGATTGTGATTACCATTCTCATTTAAGATGTTTATTTTGATACTTTTTCTCAATTAGGATGTAATGGAGGCGAGAATTATGAATACAGAAGTAAAAACAGCACCAAAACAACAGGGTCTATTTAAAACACAACGTAAACCATATCCTTTTAAAGAGTTATTTAAGGTTCATGGTGAATTGATAGCGGCTATTACAAGTGGCGTGTTAATTGCAATTGGTTGGTTATTGAATCATTATGAACAGACTACACCTTCAATTGTGATTTATATTCTCGCATTTGTAATCGGAGGTTTTGCAAAGGCAAAAGAAGGTGTTCTAGATACGATTGAAGAGAAAGAGTTAAATGTTGAGATGCTTATGATTTTCGCAGCAATCGGATCTGCAATAATAGGATATTGGAATGAAGGTGCTATACTGATTTTCATTTTTGCACTAAGTGGCGCACTAGAAACTTATACGATGAACAAAAGTCATAAAGAGATCTCCTCTTTGATGGAATTACAACCTGAAGAAGCCACTCTTTTAGCATCAGGCATCGAAAAGGTCGTTCATGTTTCCACCTTAAAAATTGGCGACATTATTCTCGTTAAACCAGGCGAGAGAGTGCCTGCAGACGGTAGACTTGTTAAAGGTGAAACAAATATTGACCAGGCAGCCATTACCGGTGAATCCATTCCTGTACACAAAACAGTTGGTGATGAAGTATTTTCAGGTACCGTAAACCTCAGAGGCTCTATCTCGGTTGAAGTAACGAAACCTAACGATGACTCTCTATTCCAAAAGATTATTAAATTGGTTCAATCTGCACAAAGTGAAAAATCACCTTCACAGCAATTTATTGAAAAGTTTGAAGGTGCTTACGTAAAACTTGTATTGCTGGCAGTAGGTTTAATGATGTTCCTTCCCCATTTCCTACTAGGCTGGTCATGGACAGAAACCTTTTACAGAGCAATGATATTACTAGTTGTTGCTTCACCTTGTGCGTTAGTAGCATCCATAATGCCCGCTACTTTATCGGCCATCTCTAATGGTGCGAAGCGAGGAATATTAGTTAAAGGTGGCGTACATTTAGAACAATTAGGAAACTTGAAGGCGATAGCTTTCGATAAAACAGGTACTCTTACGATTGGGAAACCTGAAGTTACAGATGTGATTGTTGAAGAAGGAGTAAATGAAGACTATTTCCTACGTGTTGTTGCATCGATTGAAAATCAGTCAACACACCCGTTAGCTCAGTCAATTGTTTCTTACTCAAAAGATAAAGGACAGTCACTGATCTCTATTGAAGGAATCGAAGATATTCCAGGATTCGGAGTAAAAGCAATTGTGGATGAAGTCGTTTGGTATATTGGAAAGTCTGATTTTGTTGGTAAGAATGCTTCATTCTCATTTAATAATGGTATAGCTAAAAACCTCGCTGCCGAAGGAAAAACAATTGTATTTGTAAAACGGGACGATAAGATTGCCGGCATCCTTGCCCTAAAAGACATTGTACGCGATGATGCAGCAATAGCTGTTTCCGAATTAAAGAACTTAGGTATTTACACGGTTATGTTAACAGGTGATGGAGAAAAAACTGCCGAAGCGATTGCTGGCGAAAGTAAAGTGAACCAGTATATATCTGAGTGCTTACCAGAAACAAAAGTAAATTATATTAAAGATTTAAATTCGAGATTTGATACAGTCGCAATGGTTGGAGATGGTATTAATGACGCACCTGCACTCGCAACTGCAAGCGTTGGAATTGCAATGGGGCAAGGCACAGATGTAGCACTTGAAACAGCGGATGTTGTACTAATGAAAAATGACCTGCCACAAATTGCAGAAGCGGTTAAACTCTCAAAACGAATGAACCGCATCATTAAACAAAACATCGTCTTTTCAATCAGCGTCATCATGCTCTTAATACTCTCAAACTTTTTCCAAATCATCGACCTCCCATTCGGAGTCATCGGACACGAAGGAAGCACCATCCTCGTCATCCTAAATGGGCTGCGACTCCTGAAATCTTAATGGTGCCAGGCACCATAAAAAGACATTTGTCTTTCTGGAGAGGACACCTAGAAATAAGTAAGGACTTGGGCGACGATGATGGCCCAAGTCCCTTTTTTCTAATGGTAGCCGTTGCTGCCGTTAGCAGAACCGCTCGTTTTATGTTTTGGATGATTCTTTTTACCTTTTTGTTTTGTGCTACCGTCTTTTTTCGTATGTTTTGTCATGACGAAAGCCTCCTGAATGTATGAGATTGGGATACTAATTCCAATCCACATTAAGTGTTAAGACATATTCTGTCTTACAACACTATTATCTCTCCTATCTCTTTAATCCATGAAGGTAACTTACGGTAAATTACCTACCGTCTCTTACTCGGTGACAATTAAGAATTGCATTGATTTCTCCACCCAAAATAATGATCATTCCAGAAAGATAGAACCAAATCATTAGTACAATAATTGCCCCAAGGCTTCCGTAGGTAGTCGAATAATTACCAAAGCTGTTTACGTAGTAAGAAAAAGCAAGTGAAACAAACATCCATCCAAATGTAGCAAAAAAAGACCCTGATATGACCTCTTTTGGTTTTAGTCGTTTATTGGGAGCAATAAAATATAGGACTGTAAATACGATAAACAGAATTGTTGCACTGACTATCCATCGAATAGCGTTCCAAATATCAAGGAACTCATCGGACAACCCCATTGTTGAAAAGATAAAAATCCCAATTTGTTTTCCAAACACAGGTAGCAATAGTGCAACAATTATCACAATAATCATACCGAAAGTAAGTAAAATGGAAATTAGTCTTGCTACAAAGAAATTCCGACTTTCCTTCACATCATAAGCTCGATTAAATGCTCGTACAACAGCATTGATTCCATTTGAAGCTGACCAAATGGTACCAATAATACCAACCGATAAAAGGCCCTTATTCTGTGATCCAATAATAACACTTAGATTTTCATCCATCATTTCTACTGTCCCAGCTGGTGCATATTGACTAAGAAATTGAAAAACATCCACCTGAGTTATGGGAAGATAACCTACCAATGTTACTAAAAACAGTAAAAAAGGAAATAAGGATAGCAAGAAAAAATACGCTAGTTCAGCCGCTAATCCGCCAACCTCATCTTCCTTATATCGTAGTATTAGTTCCTTAATAAACCTCAAATCAAAAGTCTTTATTTGGGTCATTTTTTCACCTCTCTATATTATCCTCCCTAACTAAATCCGATTTATTAGTAGCAAATACGTCCTTTGTTTCTTTGACTAATTCAACAATTTCGGGTGTTGTCTCAGCAATTTCATTTACCTTTGTGGTTACGAAACGCACATCCTCTGCAACTTGCTCCACAGTTGTACGGACTGTGTTAAACTGGTCCTTTACAAGATCTGTGTACACCCCAGGGTTCTTCAAGATATCCACAGTCTTTTTCCCTACTCTTTTACTAGTATGTAGAAAAGACTCTCTTGTTTCCTTATCAAATAAAGATATAGCAGCACCAATTGCTGCACCTATTAACATACTCTTTACCATTTTGTTTTGGTTTGACATGAAAAGACACTCCTTTTAAGAAAGATGGTTCTCTTTTTTTATTACCTCAAGCAAATTATTACAACCACTGCGTACTAAGTCATATACTTCTTCAAAGTTCCCTGTGAAATAAGGATCCGGTACATCTGCAATTTGACTATCTGCTACAAAGTCAAGGAGTCTACCAATGAAGCCTGTTTTGTCATATCCGGCCATACGTCGAAGGTTTCCTAAATTCTCCGCATCCATTGCAATAATATAGTCAAAATTCTGGAGGTCTTGTTTTGTAACTTGACGGGCTTTTATCCCATCAAAAGAAACTTTGTTCTTTGTAAGGATAAGTTGTGTTCCTTCATGAGGTGGTTTACCTATATGCCAATTGCCAGTACCTGCTGAGTCAACCTGAATCTGGTCTTGAAGTCCTTCCTTTTCAACAAGATTACGAAATATTGCTTCAGCCATAGGTGAACGACATATATTGCCCAAACAAACAAATAGTACATGTATCATATGAGATTCTTCTTCCTTTCTTTTCTTAGGTGCAACATTGCATTTCTGTTATATTTTTCTTTGTTCTTCCATATTTAATAATAACAGAAATCGAAATGTAGGATTTATTCTTACTAAAACATGCTACAATAAGAATACACTGAAAAACGAAGGGATGAAAATATGGATCTTTCACAAAAGTCGGTAGAAAATGTGGAGTTTATGATAGAACGCATAAAAGAGAAGCTTAAAGTTTTAAACCTGGGAGCGATTAAGCCTTCACATTTTGATGAAGAAATGTATGAGGAATTAAAGGATATTTATGATTTAACGATGAGAAAAAACTCTTTTAGTCCTAACGAAATGCAAGCACTCGTTGAGGAACTTGGGAGCTTACGTAAAAATAAATAATGTGGATACATACCAAGTAAGTGGCGGTTGTCACTTGCTTTTTTTATTTTCTTTTTCTTGATGTCAGAGTCCTTTACTATGCAATATAGCCTTTGGCTATTACCACAAATACTGAATTTTGTGTGAATTTAAGTGTTTCCTATGCATATATGTATAAAGAGTGGTTATACAGCCTGTGTAAATTTAATTACATCGCGCATTTTTGTACTTATGGTTTTCTTACCACTAACCACCATCAAAAAGGGGGAATGCACATGGTAGGTCTTTGGCTAACCTTAATTGGATTTGTCTTCTTACTATTTTTAACAACCGGAATTTTCGTATACTTTCTAGGCACATCCCTTAACACCCACGACGCAAAAAAAGTCGACCCACTACCCAAAATCAAACAATAACCCAGCGCATGCACTATCCACATATCCACATTACTCACAATGGTGTTCAGCTTTAGCGCCTAGCCAGTTTTCCTACCTGAATAAGCTTCTTTGAGTATCTTGCGAAAAAGCTCTGCTTTTAAGCAGATCGAGACAAGCTTCACCCCTCCTACGGCGGCAACATTAAGGGATGCTTCGTGAGGATATCATCGCAGAAAAAATGCTTTAGCATTTTTTAGAGCCACCTTCGTCAGGGTTTCGACGCACAGGACGTGCTAGTGCCGGCGTTGCCACAGGACGTGGCGACACTAGCCGGCCAGCACTTCTCGTGGCTGAACAAGGCGCTTCAACATTTCGGCGTGTCAGGCACCAAAGAAATACATTTGTCCGCCTCAGGAGGACACTCATAAAAAAAGCCGCATTCTAAACAAAGAACGCGGCTTTTGTTTATTGCTTTTTCAAATGATATACGACTGATTCATATGGTCGGAGCTTCATCCCGTTTGTAATATCTGTTACTGAGTTACTATAGTTAGATATCAATAAATCACTAGTATGGCCATTAATATCTAATTCAGTTGGAATGTCAAACTGTGTTTCTTTACCATAGAAGTTGTTGATTACTAGTAACTTTTCATCATTCCAATTTCGGATATATACGAATAAATCAGGATGTTCTTCTAGTAAGAGTTGATAGTCACCATATGTGATGATATCGTACTCTTTGCGTAGTTTTATTAATTTCTGATAGTGGTAAAAAACTGAATTTTTGTCTTTCACTGCATTTTCAGCATTAATCGTTTTGTAGTTGGAAGCAACGTTTATCCAAGGTGTACCTTTTGTAAATCCAGCATGCTCACTTGCATCCCATTGAACTGGGGTACGCGAGTTATCTCGAGATTTACTTTTTAGAATCTCAATGATTTCTTCCTTACTCATTCCCTGCTCACGTTTTATTTCATACATATTTAAAGACTCTACATCACGATACTCAGAGATATCTTCAAATTTCGGGTTTGTCATGCCTATTTCTTCGCCCTGATAAATATAGGGTGTGCCTTGCATCATATGGATTGTAGTCGCGAGCATCTTAGCAGACTCAGTTAAATAAGTATCGTCGTTACCGTACCTAGAAACAATACGAGGTTGGTCATGATTACACCAAAACAGTGCATTCCAGCCGCCACCCTTATTCATCTCTTCCTGCCAAGTTGATAGAATGCGTTTTAAAGCAAGAAAATCAAAGTCTGCTACTGACCATTTCTCACCATTTGGATAATCAACCTTTAAGTGATGGAAGTTAAACGTCATGCTTAGTTCATGGCGGTCCGGATTTGTATATTTAACGCAATGATCAATCGTAGTAGATGACATCTCTCCAACAGTCATACTATCGTATTTTGAAAATACCTCACGATTCATTTCCTGCATAAATTCATGGACTCTTGGTCCATCAGTGTAAAATTTGCGGCCGTCTCCTGGCGGCACTGAACCATCATCATCAGGGAAGCGCTGATCTTTAGAAATAAGGTTTATAACATCTAAGCGGAAACCATCTACTCCCTTTTCAAACCAAAACGTCATCATATCATAGACTTTTTTCCGGACCTGTTCATTTTCCCAGTTCAAATCTGCTTGCGTTACATCAAAAAGGTGTAAATAATATTGACCTGTTTGTTCATCATACTGCCAGGCATTCCCACCAAATTTAGATTCCCAGTTTGTAGGCTCATGGCCATCCTTTCCGTCTTTCCAGATATAAAAATCACGATATGCGTTATCCTTCGATTGTCTTGACTCAATAAACCACTGATTTTCTGTAGACGTATGGTTCACAACGATATCCATAATTAACTTAATACCCCGAGTATGTGCTTCTTTTAATAGACGGTCAAAGTCTTCCATCGTTCCGTACTCTTCGTGTATAGCAAAATAATCACTAATATCATATCCATTATCTTTTTGAGGAGATTTGTAAATTGGCGTTAACCAAATTACATCTATTCCTAAGGTCTTTAAATAATCTAGCTTCTCAATTATTCCCTGAATGTCTCCGACACCGTTCCCAGTTGTATCATTGAAACTTTTTGGATAAATTTGATACACAACTGATTTTTTCCACCATGGTTCTTTCATTACCGACACCACCAATTATTATGATCATATGTAATAAAGCATTATCTTTACGTATCTAACTCCCAAATAGTATTTGTTAAACATTACTATCTTATGAAGCATTCAACTAGTAGTTTAACTTGTATATACAAGTTAGTCAAAACATAACCATATCTATCAGCTTAAGTGTCTTTCTAGGGTGGACAAATGTATTTCTATGGTACCTGACACCATAGAAATACACGCTACAAAAAAGAACTGTCCTCTAAAGTCATTTCTGGAATGGTTTTAGAGGACAGTTCCCTGGGTCTACGGATTATAGGTGTTTTTCGTACATATTGCATTCGTGGACACGCTGGTACTTCGCCTTTATTTCTTCCTGTTGGTCTCCTGTGTAATGAGCAAAGGTATAAATTGGTTTTAGGTCTGGTAGCTTACTTTCAACTATTTCTTCATGTTCTTTCCCTTCAAGATAAACATGTAAATACGATTTCCCCTTCGAAAATCCATGTTTCTCATACCAGTCATTTACCCATTTGTCATCTCGGGTCCATGCTTCTAACCGGTGAACGCCTTGTTTATGCAGACGTTGCTCAGCCTCTTTTAACAACGAAGCTGCAATTCCTGACCGTTGATAATCAGGATGTATCGCGATATGCCAGATCATCCCGCTCCGAGTTTCTGAGTTTGAACAAACTTGTCCTGGATTGTCTTCAACTTCAATATCTAGAATTCCAACAATTAGATTATCAATTTCTGCCACTAATTCAATAGCCGGGTATTCATATTTTTCTTTTTTCTGTAACACATTATCATGATAGGCCGTGTTAAGAAATGCTAGCACTCTACATCTAATCCACCCATTTTCATCCTTCTCCTGATAGTCCCTTATCCTCATGCACACTCTCCTTTAATAGAACATCCCTTAACACAACAGCATGATTATTCTCTCTATCTTTTGCTGCATATAATAAGGTTATCTTTTCATTCCTCAAAATTTGCAAAAGCTCGTTTACCTTTTCTAACTTCTCCACGTCTTTATGCAATTCCTCTATGTATTGAATCCTAAATTCATCGAACAGTTCAGGTTTATGATTAAATTGCTTCCTTAGTTCCGTACTAGGCGCAACATCCTTCATCCAAATATCCAGGTTAGCATTTTGTTTAGAAATTCCTCTCGGCCATAACCGGTCAACTAATATCCTTTTTCCATCTTCAATTGATATAGGCTCATAGATTCGTTTTATTTCAATTATTGATTGCACGAAAATCCTCCTTAAATCACGGTGTCTTCATATTTTTTTAAGACGTCACAAATACGTCGATCACTATCCTTTTAACCTTATATAATAGAAAAGGTCAAAACCTAAATCCGTTTTGACCTAAATAGCATTTATTATTTTGTATACTTAGTATCATATAACATTCCCATTGCTCTTAAAAAGTCCGCTTCGTCAAATTCCTTTGCTTTCCGCAATAAGAGCTTAGCTTTCTTTAGACCAACCTCTTTCACGAGTTGTTCAAGCTCATCATCAATACCAGTTGGATTAGCATAGTATATTTCTTCTGACAACTCAGATGCCGGAACATCTAATACAGTTGATATACGTAGAAGCGTTTGAATGTCTGGAGCTTTAGCACCCTTTTCATATTTTTCGATTGTACCAGAACCAACTCTAACATTAAGGGCAAGCTCTTGTACGGTCATATTCTTTTGTTCACGAACCATTTTAAGGTTTTCTCCAAAGCGATTCATGACCCAACACCTCCATAGCAGCATAATACCTCTACTTTTAGCATATCAGTTCTACTACCTTAGGATGTTATATGTTCATGAACATTCTGTGAGAATTACATTTCGTCTTTCAGTCAGTTCAATGGGATACCTGTATTATTTAAATTTATTGTGTAGTTGCATTTGATAATCTTTAAAAACACTAGAGTGCGTCGATTTTCTACTATTTAGCACTTTGTTTAAACGGAACTGCTTCTCATTAAGTTTACCTAGTAGAACTGCCCTCTGCGCTTCATCCTGACAATTATCCAGCAGATTCTCTATTGTAAGTAGTTCTCTTTTTAATTCGGTTTCTTCATTTAACATTCCGGCATTTTTCATAACCTTGTAAGCCATGCGCAGTTCTTCAGGTATTCCAGATAAATCATCCAGCTTCAAAGGCTTACCATAACCGGGTAGGTTTTTAAATTCCCCATCATCTAAAGCTTTGCGAATCTTATCTTCTACGATTTTTGAAAAATCCATCCTTCAGCCCTCCTTAATTGGGGTGCATAAAAACAACTTCTCATACTTATATTTTACATTTTTTTCAAGAGGTTTGCCATCTATTAGAATTACCATTTTCATAATTCAATCGAACTATATTTCTAACATATTAAAATTATTACAAAGCGACAACAACCCCCAAAAATCGACAGAAAAACAGGAACTTTATAAAGTGAATGGTACAAATGGCGGATGTCCATTCCACTTACAAACTACAGTTACTAAAGGCTCAGGAAAAGATAAAAAAATTTTCTTTTGCCCATTTATACAAAGCTAAAAATAACTAACTCAAACTCTCTGAAGGGTGGAGACACATATGTTTTCAAATGTTGAAATAGGAATCGATTTAGGTACAGCAAATATTCTAGTATATAGTAAAAATAAAGGTATCATTCTGAACGAACCATCTGTAGTCGCAATAAATACGGAAGATAACAGTGTGGTTGCAGTTGGTACCGATGCAAAAAGAATGATTGGGAAAACACCTGGTAAAATAGTAGCAATTCGCCCATTAAAAAAGGGCGTTATCGCGGACTATAATGTCACTTCTGATATGCTTCGCCATGTTATGAAAAAAGTGGGACAAAAACTTGGATATTCAATCAGAAAACCGAATGTTGTCGTATGCACACCTTCTGGTTCTACATCTGTTGAAAGACGCGCTATCCAAGATGCAGTCAGAAATTGTGGAGCAAAACAGGTACATCTTATTGAAGAACCAGTTGCAGCAGCAATTGGCTCTGACCTACCAGTAGATGAACCAGTTGCAAATGTGATTGTTGATATTGGTGGTGGAAACACTGAAGTAGCAATCATTTCCTTTGGTGGAGTTGTGTCCTGCAATTCAGTTAGAATCGGAGGAGACCAACTTGACGAAGATATCATCCAATATGTACGTAAAAAGTATAATGTTCTTATCGGTGAACACACTGCGGAACAAGTAAAAATGCATATTGGTTACTGCCTGATTGACCATCCAGTAGAAACAATGGATGTTCGTGGGCGTGACTTGGTAACAGGACTTCCGAAAACTATTACGTTACGTTCAACTGAAATTCAAGATACATTACGTGAGTCATTATTACACATCCTAGAAGCAATTCGTTCAACACTAGAGGATTGTCCGCCAGAACTCAGTGGGGATATTGTGGATCGTGGTGTAATTTTAACAGGTGGTGGTTCATTGTTAAAAGGAATGCAAGAATGGCTTAGCCAAGAGATATTTGTCCCGGTTCATCTTGCACCAAACCCGCTCGAATCTGTTGCAATCGGTACTGGCCGTTCACTAAGTATCATTACTAAGCTACACAAATTAGCTAAATAACGAATAAACACCACCCTAAAATGGGTGGTGTTCTTGTATTCTCCTATAAATCTTCCACTTAAATCAGTTTTACAGTCGTTATTATTAAGATACTGTCGTTATTAGAAAACTCGGCGATTGCCGAGCCTTTGGCGACAGCAGAGGCGTAGTTGCACTTATGCAGATAGGAAAGAATTTTATGCTTTCCCTATCTGCAAAAAAATTCACTGTCGGTTAGCTGTTAACACTAATTTTTCTGTCAATAATAAAAAGATACTGTCACTACCCCAAAATAAAAAAGACAAACCCGAAGGCTTGTCCACAATGCTATGCTGTTTGCTGTAGCTTTTGTTTAGCCGCTGTGCGTTTATTTTTAAAATACCCAGCGCCTAATATAAACACAGTTAGAAATGCAACAATCACATATGAAACTGGGCCATGATGAATATGCATGAAATCAGTGAATCCCTTATCCTTCATCATCATTTCTCCAGCAGTCCAAGCAAGAATACCTGCACCAACATATGCAATCCATGCATAACGATTCATTGCTTTAACAATAAATTTAGAACCGAAGATCATAATAGGTATACTAATCGCAACACCTAGTGCAATCATACCAATATGTCCATCTGCAGCACCTGCAACTGCAACAACATTGTCCAGGCTCATAACAGCATCAGCCATAATGATTGTTCCAATAGCAGACATCAATCCATTAGAAGATTTAATATGTGCTTCGCCCTCTTCTTCTATTAATACTTTATAAGCAATAAAAAGAAGTAAGACGCCTCCAATTAGATTTACATACGGAATTTTTAGTAAGTAAACAATTATCGCAGCAAACAATACGCGAAGAATAACAGCTCCTGCCGTACCCCAGAATATTGCTTTATTTTGTTGATCCTTTGGTAGATTTCTAGTTGCCATTGCGATAACAACGGCGTTATCTCCCGATAGAATAATATCAATTGCTATAATCTTTAATAAAGCAATTGTTGCACCAGAAGAAATAGCTAGACCTAAAATGCTTAGCACATCCATCAGGTCCGTCCCCCTTAATATAGTAAAATAGTAAATGATATAATTTAGCATAAACCTATTTCCTAACACTTTCAACTTTTTATCTTAGTAAAAAAACCATAAAAATCCATATTAAACACTTATCAATTAGGTAACGATATAGTAAGAAGTTTTCTAATTTACCGATTTTCCCCACTAAATCTAAAAAAGGTTGACATGAAACCATTTGGTTTTATATCATTATAAATGCAACCATTTGGTTTCACTTTATTTTAAAGGAGAATATATATGACAAAAGTTCCTGATATTAAACAAGCAATTGTTATTGATGCACCAATACAAAAGGTTTGGAACCTTGTTTCTACTTCAGAAGGAATTAACTCTTGGTTTATGCCAAATGACATGGAGCCAAAAGTGGGACATGAGTTTCATCTTCAATCTCCGTTTGGTCCCTCTCCGTGTAAAATAACTGAGGTAAACCCACCTCACAAGTTAGCTTTTACATGGGATACAGATGGCTGGATTGTTGAATTTTTATTGAAAGAAGTCGAGGAAAAAACTGAGTTCACTCTAATTCATAGCGGTTGGAAGGATTCTGACGAAATGATTACTAAGGCTAATGAACATGCATCAGTTATTCGTGAGCGTATGAATCAAGGCTGGTCAGGCATTGTTAAGAAGCTTGCAGAAGTAGTTGAAGGCTAAATGTCAGCAACAGCTCAAAATCATGATGTTTTCCAAGCTATTGCAGATCCGACTCGCAGAGAAATTCTACGGTTAATCGCTGATAAAGAGCTCCCTATCTCTGAGATATCCAGTCGATTTCCTATGAGCCGTACCGCAATCAGTAAACATCTTCTTATCCTTTCAGAAGCTAACTTAGTTAGTAGTGAAAAGGTTGGAAGAGAAAAACGATTTCGATTACAGCCTGAAGCTTTTACCGAAATCCAGGACTGGTTGTCTTATTTTGAACAATTTTGGCACAATAAATTATCTATCCTAAAATATGTAGCTGAAAATGATAAAGAGTAAAAAAATCCTGAATGTTATTTTTCTATAATAACATTCAGGAGCTTATGTTCTCTCAGAGTATGTAGGTAATGACATAATTACAGTAGTTCCCTTTCCATTTTCACTTTCAATTGTTAACTTTCCTCCATGTTCATGAATAATAGAATGACATATCATCAAACCTAGTCCAGTGCCTTTTTCCTTAGTGGAAACAAATGCACTCCCAATCTTATCTAGCATCTCTTTTCGTATTCCACAACCGTTATCAATAATTCGGACGATAATGCCTTGACGTTGATGCTCTACCTTTATCTCAATGATGCCGCCATTTTCAATTGCTTCGATTCCATTCTTAATAAGATTTATGAATACCTGTTTAAGCTTATTTTTCTCACAGTTTACATAAACCTCTCTTGAATAATATTCTGTATGGATTTGTACGTTATGTAAAATCGCTTGGGTATTCAGCAGAATAACCACGTCATCTATTAATATACTAAGTTTCGTCTTCTCAAGATTAATCTTTTTAGGTTTTGCTAATAATAGCAGTTCACCAACAATCCCATTAATTCGTTCAATCTCCGCATCCATTATTTCAGAATAACTTTTAATAACCTCTTGCTTACTATCCTTATGAATAAGCTGAGCAAACCCTTTAATACTAGTTAATGGATTCCTAATTTCATGAGCTATTCCTGCTGCTAGTTCTCCAAGCACGGAGAGTTTTTCAGATTGTTGAATAAGCTCTTGGCTTTTCTTAAGCTCTGTAATATCTCGAATGACAATATATTCACTAACGCTTCCCTTGTATACAAACGGCATAAACTTTACCTCTACAAAGAATTCCTGATTATCAGCTGGGTGTATTAACCTTCCCTCTAGTATCCTTGTGAACTTCGTCTTACCTTCACTATTTCGAATTGAAGGAGTAAAATCCTTCAAATAGACTTCTAATGGCTTTCCTATAATAAATTTGCCACCTAATAGTTCCGTACCTTTTTGATTGATAAAAACGATTTTCTTCTTTCTTGTTATAACGATTCCATACGGAGCTTCCTCTACTAGCCTTTGAAACTCATCATTACTTCTTGCACGCAAAATCGCAAAAACCACTACAACTACTAGGAGGAGAAGTATAAAAATTCCCAGATAACGTAAAAAGCCCAATTCAAATAGATTGATAATTATCACAGCTAGAAAGCAAAGAAAAACAGTACAGTAAATAGCCAGTCTTCTCTTGTTTATCAATAGTCTTATCCCCCAGTATTATGAAGTGCAATCCTAATAGTTGTGCAATCACTGATCATAAAACATAAAAATACCCTACATCAAATAAGATGTAGGTCATGCTAAGGCTTTACTTTTTGAGTAATCCTCTCATTTACCAAGGCTATTTTAATACAAAGCAAATAACACTGTTATTTTCTCTTAAATTCCAATCGATGAATATATCTTGTACAGGTCTTTTAAAAATATCATTAAAATTCCCATCACGATGAAAAAAACTTTTTTCCAGTTCATCCTTCGTAAGGTACAACTCATTTTCAAAACCTTTTTCTAGTAAAGCCTTTTCAATTGCTACAAGTATACCTATCCGCTTAACGACATACATTTTCGGAGTTACTTGATAGGTCAAAATTTCATCAGGAACCTTTTGAACTAACCAACTAAGCCTACTAACTTCCGCTTCTAGAGCCGCTAAGTCGACATCAACATTTTTATCCGTTTCACTAACGGTCTCTTCAAATTCAACAATAATAACTCCAGTATTGTTCGGATAGATCCAATCATGATTGATTACAACTACCTGTTTTTCCAATGTAACCTGAATGACACCCTTTAACTCATCAAGGATACTTTTGATAACAACATACCGAAGATAATCAACTTGGGTATCTTGCTTTTCTTGTATAAGTACCTCTTCCATTGGAGATACGAATCCTTTTATATATAAAACCAGAAATTTCTCACCTAGAGATGCAGAGCAAGATTCAGGACCTCTTCCAAATTTACTACGTAATAATTTACTCGTATAACTACTAATATAATTTATTTGGTTTTGGACATCCATTTTGTTCCCACCTTAAGGGGCAGTACGTTACACAACTTGTAGCGATCCTCCCTTACTTTCCAACATTTTCAATATAAGTTTATTATCTCTAACTCATAGTAAAATATGTAGGGAAATCACTTACAGTAAAAAATAGTGTACAGAACATCCTCTTGGTAATCCCAGACAAGAAAAACTCCATCTAGTTCCTTAAGCAGAATCCTCTCAAAACGGCCAATATTCTTTAAGTAGTTGTTGCGGATTTCTATTTCCCTTTCTTCAAGTAGATATAGATAACCTTTTTCGTAAATAGTTCTTTCAACGGGAACAAGGTAACCTGCACAGCGAGCAATATAGATATCATTCCCTAGATTCGTTACATCAAATTCTCTAGGTTGATTAAATGAAAACTCACTTCTTTTTACTATTTCATTTTTAAGTAATTCAGCTTTGAGTCCGAGGTCACGATTCTCTCTACAAGCGTCACCTTCCAAAACAAACAACAATATCCCTGAATTATTACTGAAATTCCAATCTTGATAGACTACTGAAACTGTTTTCTCAAACCTTTCCTGTAGTTTCTCTTTCATACCTTCAAAAAGATCTTCTGTCAAAGAGGTTCTTATTATTTTTGCTGCCTTATTTTCATTTTTGTTTATCAACTCTTCTTCTATTTGCGTCATGAACCTTCTTACATGCACAACAACATAATTATCAGAAAAAGTTGTATAACAGGTCTCTGGACCTTTGCCGAACTTCGTTTTAATAAGCTTACTTATAAAACTACTTATATAAGTTAGCTCCTCCTGTTTGTGTATAGTCGATTTCATCTAGTTAATTTCTCCCTTTAAAAAATAAAAAAATGGCCTAACCTCAATAATGTATAGAGGTCAGGCCATGGTTAGACTTCAGATATTCTACCATTTACCATCAAAGTAAATATTTATCATTGTTTCAATTCATTAACATTTTTGGGTGATTAATGACAGCTAGACATTAATCTTTGTAATCATACCATGAAATTATAATTAGAACAAACAAAAATACTTTTAAAGAGCTTCCTTCAATTTTTTCATGCCAATTACTGAGATTCCTATCTTCCTACAGATAGTAACATAATGTAGAAGCGCCAATAGAACAGCCCCCATATTCATTCCGATGATGATACCTTCCATTTGTAAAGATTGTATCGAACCTAAAATAAACATGATTGAAAACGATATAAGAGTTGACCAGATATTATGAATAAATGCATCTTTTACAAGACCTAACCCAATTAAATAGGCTTGCATAGGTATTAGGAAGAAATGGAATAAGAAATATGGCCAAAGCATCTGTAGGTATACGGTTGCAGCAGTCGACTCAAAGAAAATGTGAGTGAGTGGATCTGCAAAGTAATAGAAAACGACACATACTGGTACTCCATATAAAAATGTCAGTCTCATTACTTGTTGTAATAGCGTTTGAAGCAATTCTGTATCGCGCTTTGCGTACGCTTCAGAAACTGTAGGGATTAGTACGATCAATAAGGAATGAGCAATAAATGCCGGAAAAAAACCAATTGATAAAGCAACACCTGACATCAGTCCAAAATGTTCTGTTGCTACCGCTGCAGGTAATCCTGCTTTTAAAAGAGCTGCCTTAATTAAAAATGGCTGAACAGCATGGGAAATCGCATGGAAAATCCGCATTCCTGTTGTTGGTAAGGATACCGCTAAAAGATTTTGCCGAACCATTTTTCCACTAAGAAACGACGCTGGCTTCTGTTTCATTCTTTGATACTGAATTATATACTCGTAGCCTAAATAAGCAAATACAATGATGTCACTTATGACCAATGTACATAATGCTATTAAAATCGAGGTTTGGATCTGAAAATCAAGAATTTGAAAAATAAAAACCAATAGGATAAGTTGAATCGCTTTTCTCAAAAAGTTCGCAAATGCAATTCTCCCCATTGACTGAATTCCCATAAAGTACCCTCTGGCAATAGATGTAAATGAGATAACTGGTACCAGGATAACAACAATCCAGCGAACAAGTGAGTGATAATCATCAAACACTGGAACTAGTGGTAAAACGACAATTGCCACTGAAAGGACCACTGCAGAAAAAACGGTGGTTAGTATTGTTGCATGCTTTAACATACTTTGGTGATACCTTTGTTCTTTCTCTGCTACAAACTTTGAGATGGAAACAGGAAGCTCCAGACTGGCTAAAATAACAATTAAAAAGATCGACGGTAAAATGGTCATGTAGAGTCCCATTCCATGACCACCAAGTTCTTTCGCTAACACAAGATTTATTAGGAATTCAACACACTCTCCAATAAACGCAGCTATAACAAGTAATAATGTTCCCTTGAAAAACGTCTTCATCCTGTAGCCCCTTATCTGAGTAATTTCGATACTCTATAGATATGAGACAAGGTATAAGATTATTTTCGATTTAATGAAAAAGGTGGACAAATTAATTCACCTTATTAAGAAAATATTAACAAGCTTAACAATAAAGCCCCCTTTAAACCACTCGCAATCTCGTTTATAATCGTTTTATGTGTGACATTTTTCAGACCATTATCTCTTATGAAAAAGGTGTATATAGATGAGTATATTAACAGTAAGAAATGTAAGTCATGGATTCGGTGATCGAGCGATTTTTAATGATGTATCTTTCCGCCTTCTAAAAGGTGAACATATCGGATTAATCGGTGCTAATGGTGAAGGTAAATCTACCTTTATGAATATCATTACAGGGAAGCTTGAGCCTGATGCAGGTAAAATCGAATGGTCAAAAAAGGTTCGTGTTGGGTATCTGGACCAGCATACTGTTCTTGAAAAAGGTATGACTATTCGTGATGTGCTGAATAGTGCATTTAAATACCTTTTTGACATGGAAACAGAAATGAATGAAATCTACGGCAAAATGGGTGACGCAACTCCAGAAGAACTAGAGCAGATGCTTGAAGACGTTGGAACCATCCAGGATGTTTTAACCAATAATGATTTCTATATCATTGATGCAAAGGTTGATGAAATAGCACGAGGTTTAGGTCTAGAGGATATTGGCCTAGAACGTGATGTTCAGGAACTAAGTGGTGGACAGCGTACAAAGGTTTTACTTGCTAAGTTATTACTTGAAAAACCTGATATCTTATTACTGGACGAACCTACAAACTATCTTGATGAACAGCATATCGTTTGGTTAAAACGTTATCTACAAGAATATGAAAATGCATTTATTCTTATTTCTCACGATATCCCATTTTTAAATAGTGTTATAAACCTTATTTATCACATGGAAAATCAAGAATTAAATCGCTATGTTGGAGATTATGATAATTTTAAACAAGTCTATGAAGTGAAAAAGCAACAGCTTGAATCAGCTTATAAAAAGCAGCAACAGGAAATATCTGAGCTTAAGGATTTTGTTGCTCGTAATAAAGCACGTGTATCAACACGTAATATGGCTATGTCTCGTCAAAAGAAGCTTGATAAAATGGATATTATCGAACTAGCTAAGGAAAAACCGAAGCCGGAATTTCATTTTAAACAAGGGAAAACATCTAGTAAATTAATTTTTGAAACGAAGGATCTTGTTATCGGCTATGATGAGCCACTTTCAAAACCTTTAAATCTCCGCATGGAGAGAGGTCAAAAAATTGCTTTAGTTGGAGCAAATGGTATTGGTAAAACCACTCTTCTACGAAGCATCTTAGGTATGAACAAACCTCTATCAGGAACAGTCGAACTGGGTGAAAATCAAGAAATTGGATATTTTGAACAAGAAATGAAAGAAGCAAACTACAATACGTGTATCGAAGAAATTTGGAATGAGTTTCCTTCCTTTAACCAATATGAGGTTCGTGCAGCGCTTGCTAAATGTGGTCTAACTACTAAGCATATTGAAAGTAAGATTGAAGTGCTTAGCGGTGGAGAAAAAGCGAAGGTACGTCTATGTAAACTAATTAACAAAAATACGAATATTCTACTTCTTGACGAGCCTACAAACCACCTTGATGTTGATGCTAAGGATGAATTAAAGCGTGCATTAAAGGAATATAAAGGCAGTATAGTATTAATCTCACATGAACCTGAATTCTACAATGAAGTTGTAACCGATGTTTGGAATGTAGAATCTTGGACAACAAAGGTATTCTAATAAAGTAAACGCAGAGCTTATAGGCTCTGCGTTTTTTATACAAGCACCCTTATTCTTTATTTGATGCTAATTTATTTCTATCTGCAGCTTTAGGCGGTTGTTCCATCCATCCTTTTTCAATCATTATCATGGCTGCTTCTTGCACAAACGTCCCAATTTTCAATAATGATTTTGTATAAATAAGGCTTACATCACGCCTTCCGTTTACCGCCACTGAGTTTCCAAAGGCTCTGATTTTCATTGTAAACATATCCATTTTATGAAAGAGCATCAATTTATCCGAAAAAGGTGAAAAAGTCGATGTTGTTACTAAATCATCAAGAAAAGTTGGTGTTGGCAAATTTTCATCATGTAGCTTTTTCATATAATTTTCAATATTTGACGTTGTCATATCTCTGCCTTTTTCAAATAATTTTCGAATTTTTTCATCCTTTGCTACTTGAGCAAACGACATTATGAGTGCCTTACTTGTTACATTATTTTCAATATTATCGTAAAAATGGGCAATCTCTAGTGCATGTAATGGCCGCACATGTCCAAAATATCCATTTAAAAAATCCTGATGAACAAATTCTACTTTCTCTGGAACCGGGATAATCGGCGGCTTAATAATTAACCCTTTATTCATCAAGATATCTTTAATTTGGTCAATTAAATCCATAGTTGAATCTATACAATATCTAAAGAATTCTTTTACATCTTGTCTATAGACTAAAGGAATTCCAACACTATATATGCTTAATCCTGCTTTAGCTGCATATTTCAGGTAATGGACATAAAACTCATCTTGATATAAACGTGGAGCACCCAGATTTACGTCTTCCTCACCAAAACCTTTCGGAACCGGGAATTTATCCTTTTCAAAAATTGTTTTTGATTTATTAAGGAAGTCTTGACTTAAATGTAGAGCATTTTCTAAAAGAGCTTTGATATCCTGGTCTTCTACATGTTGGAGAAAATACTTTAAGATGCAGATCGACATGCTGTTCCCAGTATAGGTAGCCCAAAGTTTTCCCATCTCAGCAGACGTTAATTCTTCGTTGGTATTTGTTTTATATGAACCTACTTTTATTGGTTTTATTGTTTTCATAATAACTCCTTCACCAACTTTTTCCTTTATTATTTACCCTGCTTAGGTGTACTATTCGGCTTTTTGACATCATGATTTTTCTCAAAAAAAAGCGAATTCAAATATGAATTCGCGGAGAAAAATTAATTATTATTTTTTTTATCGTAGTTATACCTTTTTATCCAACTTCTCGTTCTTCATCCCTTACATCCTCTAACTTACTATTACTTCGAGCATATAGACTTTCCTCTACTTCATGTAAAAGGAAGTTTGAAGCCTCTGTTCCAAAGAAGTGTAAACGGTGCAATGGTCGTGTCATTGCTACATAAAGCAACTTAATATCGATCTCATTTTTATGAAACTGTTCGTTATTGGAATAAATCAAAACTGCATCGAACTCTAAGCCCTTTGATAGATGAGAGCTAACAATTACGACTTCTTCCTTATTAATCTCTTCATTCTCTTTTAATAATTGAACTGGTAGATCACTATGTTTTTTAAAGGCCCTTGCAAGCTTTTCACATTCTTTATTCGTCTTTCCAATAATTGCAACTGTCTTCATTCCTTGGTTATAGAAACCTCTGATTTCGTCGGTCATTAGATTAACTGTATCTTGCTCAGAGTGTGGAAGCTGGTGAAAGATTGGTACGTCACCATGCCTAACAACAGGTTCTACCATCGGTAAATCTAACTGTAAAAGTTTTAACAACTGATTTGCTGTATTCATAATTTCAATAGTCGTTCGATAGCTTTTCTGCAGGGTTTTGTAGGTTGCTCTTGGGAAGATTTCTTCGAGAACAGGATCCCAATTGTTGATACCCCGGTAGGAATGAATACCCTGAGCCAGGTCGCCTACAATCGTAAACATATCTGTTTCAAGGGCACTTTTTAAAGCAGCCAGCTGAAAGTAACTATAGTCTTGCGCTTCATCAATTACGACATTACGAGCTTTTAATTCCTTTTTAAGTCCGTAAAGCTTCCCTTGTAAATATAGTAAAGCTGGTAAATCCTCTAACTCATAAACTCTTTCCTTAGTAAGCTTTTCTTGATACTTACTAAAAAACGTGATTTGCTCTTCTGAAAGAATTCCAGTTGCATAAGAAGGAAATAACTCATTTACGAACTTTTTATAATAATGGAATACATCGTGTCGAGGTATTTTCTTGATATAAGAGTTTACCGCTGTTCTCGATTGCTTCGTTATTTCCTCTATAAGTTCTGCCTGCTTATCCATCGCTTTCGAAACATATCGACGTCGTTTCTCGGGATCAAACTTCGTTTTGAATAATGCCTTGTCAAGCTTGTCATCATAAAACTTTGTAACTTTCTGTATCATTTTCTTTTTCTCTAGACGAACTGTATTTTGAAGAACATTCTTTATCTTCTCTACTCGCTTATAGTACGGAAGATAACGATATTCATAAGTCATTAAATGGCTAATATCTTTGGCTTTATACAGCCTGAATTGTGACACATAAAAATCTTCCTGTGGTAATAAAGAGCGTAAAATATCCTCTACATAATGATCAATAATATCTCTATACTCTAAGGATCCTTTAAAGGAAGATATCCACCGAATCATTTCTGGTTGTTCGAACTCATCATTAATAAAACCTAGAAGCTTAGATTCTGGTTTCGTTAATTTAATTGGTTTGCCAAGGCATTTTTTTACGTAGTCAACAAAGGTCGTCTGTAGGATATGGTCAACCCCGAGCTCTGGAAGCACCTCAGAGATATAGTCAATAAATAACCGATTTGGTGCTAGAATCATGAGTTGATCTGGCGAAAAGTATTCAGCATATGTGTAGATAAAATAAGAAATACGATGAAGAGCAATTGTCGTCTTTCCGCTTCCCGCTGCTCCCTGCACGATAATCGGTTTATTTAGATCCGCACGAATAATATTGTTTTGCTCTTCTTGAATGGTAGAAACTATATCCGTAAGTCTGTTGCTTGCACTTTCTGATAACGACTTTTGCAACAGCTCATCAGTTGTTGTTAAATCAACATCTCTAATCTCCGCAAGCTCTCCATCTTCAATAATAAATTGGCGCTTGAGCTTTAGATATCCATTGAACTCTTCTCCCTCAGCTTCATATGAAACCTCTCCAAGCCTGCCATCATAATAAAGATTAGCCACTGGAGAACGCCAATCCACAATAATCGGCTGTTGTGTTTCTTTATCAAACAAAGACACCTTGCCAAAATAAAGTACCTCTTCATTTCCCGTTTCATCTCTCGTAAAATCAATCCTAGCAAAATAAGGCTTACTACGATTTCGCTTTAGATTGCGCACCTCTTCATTTGTTCGTCTTAACAAAGTAGAGTTAGTAAGCATATTCAGGTAACTTAAACTACTATCCTTAAAATCTACCCCTTCAAGAGCACCCCTTAAGTTTTCCTTAAAATTCTCCTCCGACGACTCCGAAGCCCTAATCACAATATCCATATACTGCTTCGTAAACCGTAACCTCTCCACCTCATCCTCAAAATCCCGATGCCTCTCCTCCGACATCCAACCACCCCCCACTCACTTATCCACATATCCACATTATCCACAATGGTGTCAGGCACCTTAGAAATACATTTGTCCATCTCAGGAGGACACTTTAGTGTTTGCCCTGGTTTTGTTCCTTGTTTGCAAAGTGAAAAAACCATGAATTAGGTTTTAATTCATGGCGTTTGCTTTATGGGCATTGAAAGGAACAGTTATTAATCAGTATGCGTTTTCAAAAGACGTATTTTTCATTATATGGTATTAATTTGAAATCCGCAATTGATTTAAGAACTTTCTTATCTATATTATGAACAATTATTCTTCTTCATAGTCAATACTAACCAACTTGTCTTCAAGCCCTGTTTTACTTTGTTCCATCTATCACGAGATCTGCTCGAAGGTCAGGACGGTGAGATTCCACATATAACTCTTCTGCAATCATCCAGTTTTTCTCCCACATATCTCTGGCTTCTTCACCATCTCTTGCCAAACCTCTTGCTAGGCGAATTTCTCTAGGTGTGTCCACAAAGACTTTATAATCATAGTAATCAGTCATTTCATTTCGCGTTGAAGAAATGCCTTCTATTATTACAACTCCACCAACTGGAACTTGGTGCCATTCCGCTAAGGAATCTGTATTCCAGTCGTATCTCTGGTAGTTTCCGGCTCTATTTTCATTTAGAGGTAAGATAACTTGAGCCATCAATCGTTTCCAATCAAAATCTGCTCCAACCGGTTTCTCCTTTGGGTCAGCTTTAATTATTTGAGATGATGGAAAATAGAAATCATCAAAGTGTATGAGTGTCGCATCCTCAAACGAATCTTTTAATTTCCGTCCAAAAGTGCTTTTCCCAGATCCACCGCAGCCATCTACACCTATTAACAAGGTGTTACGTTTTCTTGGCAAAGCTAGAATTCGATCAGCTAGCTCTTGGTAACTTAAAATACTACCTTGTATTGTCACTAAACTCATTAACGTATCTCCTTTTTAAGTAAAAATGCAATCCTATACTTAGACATCAATTAGCTCTAAAAAGTTACGCGAGCCCTCTATTTATATAATGGGCACCAACCGGAGTTGCTCCTAGCTCTCTTGCCCACACCGATAACTGCCCAATATGATGAATTTCATGCGCAATTACATGATGCATCACTTCTTCATATGTAAATTGCCTCTTTCCATTTTCTAGTATTAATATCTTATCATTCATATCATCGGTCCATGACTCAACAAAACCCTCTACTACTGAATGCCACTTCAAATGAAGGGCCACAACATCCTCAAGAGTTGTATAGTCCTCAGGCTTTATGACAACCTCCTCACCGCCAATTAAATCATTAATCCAATCAAACTCAACTACTACAATATGTAGCAGCGTATGAAGGATGTTTCCCATACCACCTGTTCTTTTTTCTAATAGCTCTTCTGCAGAAAACTGCTTACACCACTCAAACCATTCACTCCGAACCTGCCAATTGTAATAGAATAACCTTTTCATATGTGAACTCCTTTATCCGACTTATCTAACAGCCATTATCATAAAATCTATTATTCTAGTTTATGATTCTAAGTGTCTTGTACAGTTATATAATTCAATATCCCAACTGTTTTCTTTGTATGTAATTACCGTTATGGATGTGTTTTTTAGCTTGTCTTCCAATGACTGTTGTGGAACCAGCCGCCTTAGCATATGCCTGATAAACGCACCATGACTTACAACTAATACATTGTCACTAGGATGCTTACCCTTTATTTCTTCGATAAAAGAAATCCCTCTATTATAAACGCTGTCTGGCTGCTCAACTCCTAGTTCTACCTCTCTCCAATTTACTCCCCATTTACTTATCCTTTCTTCCTCAGTAGTTCCTTCTATTAAACCTCCACCAACTTCCTGAAGTCGTTTATCAAAGTATATTTCCTGGTGTTTTAGATTCTTTTTAATTGTTTCTGCAGTTTGGCTCGCCCTCTTCAGTGGACTGGAGTAAATAATATTCCACTCTTCACCGCTCAAACGTGTTGCTAGTTTAATAGCTTCAGCCAATCCTTCCTGATCTAAAGGAATATCTGAACTTCCTTGAGCACGCCCTGCTTTATTCCATTCTGTGGTACCATGCCGAATAATACCTAATCTCAACATAATTGATCTACTCCAATCTACTATATTTTAAGCTATATCTAACAATATCTACCATATAATAATATAGGAACCTAGCTATTTTTATCCATAGCATATCAAATATTTAGTTCTACAAAAAACCTCTCTTTAATTACCTAAAATTACTATATAATGATATGTAGAAAAGATTCCACTGCTTATTTATTAATTAATAGAAAGGAATTTCCGATGACCACTGAACTTGTTCGTAAAAATAAAAAGCCGAAAAAATCAACTAAAATACTAAGTTTGTTACTGCTTATTATTGTAATTTTATTTTTGTCTGTGAATTTACTGCCTGTAAAAAAACAGGCCACTTGGAAACCATTTGATAGTGAGCGCCCACTTGTAATCGCCCACCAAGGTGGAGAACAGCTTGCACCATCAAATACAATGGAAGCTTTTACTCTTTCAAAAAAGCTAGGAGTAGACGTACTAGAGTTTGATATTCACATTACGAAAGACGGCCATTTAGTAACAATCCATGACCCAACAGTTGATCGTACAACGAATGGTAAGGGGGCAGTTGCTGACTTTACTCTAAAAGAACTGCAAGACCTTGATGCCGGTTACTCTTTTCAAGATTTAGAGGGAGAATACAGTTTTCGAGGAAAGGGTGCCTTTATTCCTAGTGTAAAAGAAGTATTTGAAGTATTCCCCGATACGCCAATGATTATTGAGATAAAGGATGATAACCCTCCTGAACGAATGAAGGAGGTTGCTGAAAAGCTTTGGCTATTAATTGAAGAATATAATAAAGAGGAGCAAGTAATTGTTGCTTCATTTGATCAAGCAATCATAGATACTTTCCAAGAATTTTCTAAAGGAAAAACACCCGTTGCTGCTGGTAGACAAGAGGTTACTAAATTTGTTGTGTTTCATAAGTTCTTTTTACGAAACCTGTATCAACCTCAAGTTGACTTTCTTCATATACCGACAAGCGATAGTGGATTTGACCTCGCTGATCAAACCGTCCTTAAAGGAGCACATAGAAGAGGTGTTGATATCCATTATTGGACAATTAATGACAAAGAAACAATGCAACAACTAATCGAATCAGGTGCTGACGGCATTATGACTGACAGACCAGACCTGATGATTGAAGTCCTTGAGGATTTGGGCTATTAGTAGAAACTTTATACGAAACGCAAAAGAGGCTCTCAACTTCGAGAGCCTCTTAAATATTATGAATTTGTAATTGTTGTGTCTACATTACCGCGCTTAATCATTTTGCGGATATATGGTAATACATAATAATCCGCCCCGAACTTTCCAGCGTTTGCGCCTGCTACTAAGATGAAGAATGTTAATAGGACCATTTGAGGGTTTGTGCTAGTTGTACCTGAGAACATGAATGCGAAGTTCATAATTGCTCCCATTAGAGCTGAAAATGTTGTAAAAATACCTAGTATGAGTGCTATACCTACTAAAAACTCTCCCCATGATACTATGAAATTAAATAACTCAGCATTCGGAAGTGCGAAGCCTTCTAAAAATGATGCCCACCAGCCAGATACTGCCGGGTGATCACCGGAAGATTTTGCAATTGCTCCTTGTAAAAACCCAGCTGACTCAAAACCACCTGTTATTTTTCCCCATCCGGCTGTCATCCAAGAATATCCTAGATACAATCTTATTACTGTTAAAATCGCAGATGCACTTATATGTTCCCTTAGCCATTTTACAACCATTTTCTTCACTCCCATTCTTTGTTTTAATTTACTTTCTTATTACACTTATATCATATCATTCTTAAATAATATTGGATGTTGTTTCCAGTGCGTTTCAACTTTTCGTAAAAACAATGTGTACTTTTTATTAATTCACAATTTATCCATTGCATTTAAGCAAAACACTTTTCTTTTGCGTTTTTTTATGTTATTATTCAAATAGTCAGAAAACTCAAAGCTACATAGGGGGATTACCATGATTCGTACAGGGGCAGCTGCATTTTTAAGCGTCTTTTTATTAATAATTGAAGGCTTTATTGTCATGAAAATAAAGAACTATACAGCAATTCAATTCGATAATATGCCATTACTTTTAAGTGTATTAGCAATGAACTTTTTCTTAGCCTTTTCAATTCTTACTCACATTAAGATGTGGATGGATAATAAAAGTGTGGATGAAACAGAAGCCGAACATTACAAATAAAATAAAAACAGGACCCCCTAGGTCCTATTTTTTTTCATATTTTATTGTTGAAAGCTTTCGTTCTTTCTTACATCAACCCATTGTTCCGTTTGCTCCAACGTTCCAGCCACACGGAAAAGTAAATCCTCTCTACCCCGTGCTGCCATGAACTGCACTCCACACGGTAGTCCGTTAGAAGTCATACCCATCGGGACGGAAATAGCTGGTTGACCCGTTAAATTAGCAAGCTGGGTAAAAGGAGTTCTTGAAAGACTCTTTTCCACTAATTGTTCTACCATACCAGATTTTTTTAACATACCACCTAATCCTAACCTACTGACTAATCCGATTAGCCTTTCTTCACTCGTTTTTAAGGCTAGCTCACCAATTGCAGATGGAGGGGCGGCAGTAGTAGGTGTCACATATAAATCGTATGTTTCATGAAACTTTTCCATTGCAATTGCTGCAATATCCCATTCTTGTAAACTTAGCACAAATTCACTTGCTGAAACACTATTTCCTAATAACCCCAATATCCAAGTAGAAGGCTCTACATCTTGGATGGTTGGCTTTCGTCCAAGGACATCCTTAAGTATTGACAGTGCAGCACCTACTTCCCCAAAGTATAGGGTCATATAACTATTCCCGATCTTCTGACCGTTTATTGGCGCATTTTTTTCCTCGACACTATGACCTAGTGATTCTAATAGTTTTACAGTTTGAATAACAGTCTCCTTACAGTCCTGATCAACCTCGGTCCCTAAAGGTGATTGAGTTGAAAATGCAATTCGAAGCTTTGGTAAAGGCTTAGATACTTCCTCAAGATAGCTCCCATAGTAAGGAATGGGGGTAAATGCATTTGTATTTTCCGGAGCACTTACTTCATCCAACATCGCTGCTGAATCACGAACTGACCTACTCAAGATATGATCAACAGAAGCTCCCTGCCATACTCTCCCAACTGATGGACCAGCGGGTGTTCGACCACGGGTTGGCTTTATGCCAAATAACCCGGTATAAGCTGCAGGTATACGAATTGAACCTCCTCCATCATTCGCTCCTGCAATCGGAACCATACCAGAAGCTACTGCAGCCGCAGAGCCTCCACTAGATCCACCAGGAGTATGTTCTGAATTCCAAGGATTTCTAGTTGCTCCATAGTGTTTAGGTTCTGTAATACCCATGAGAGCAAACTCTGGTACGTTTGTATGGCCTAGGATAATCGCACCCGTACTCTTTATCCTTCTGACAAACTCAGCATCCTGTGTTGCAACGTATCCACTATAAGCCTTCGAACCATGTGTGATTGGCTCTCCTTTTACTTCCTGCTGGATATCCTTCAACAAAAGCGGAACCCCACCAAATAACCCATCACCGTTGTGATTTCTTGCTAGATCCACCGCTTTTTCATACATTTCATGAATGACAGCGTTCAATTTTGGATTTAATTTTTCAATCCTTTGAATTGATGCTTCAACAAGCTCCATAGGATGAACTTCTTTATTTCGAACCAACTCTGCTAAACCCAGCCCATCAAACTGTTTAAACTCCTGCTCCTTCACCATATCCCTCCTTTTTATAATAAATACTTCTATGTAGGGATGCTAAACACCTTCATATAATGATTACTAACATTCTATGCTTTTTGCCTTAAAACAGAATATAGTAAGAAAACTCATCGATTGCCAATCCTTTAGGGATATTAGAGCACCATTATGGAAAGTATTTTAAAAAAAGCTGGTCTCTCATAGAGGCCAGCTTTCCTAGTTATTCATTATTTTGTAATAGGTAACAATACTTCCATCACTGTACCTTTATTAACTTCGCTATTAATATTAATTTTACCGTTATGGTCCTCTATTATTTTTTGAGAAACCATTAATCCAAGACCAGTTCCATCATTCTTAGTCGTGAAAAACGGTTCAAATAAGTGCTCCATATCTTCCTTTGATATACCACTACCCTGATCAATTACACAAATAGAAATCCAATTTCCCTGCTTACAAGCCACTTTGATCTGTAATTGACCACCTTTAGGCATCGATTCTAAACCATTCTTTATCAGATTAATAAAAACCTGTTTTATTTGATTGTCATCTATTTTTATAGCTGGTATACCATCATCTATCTCAACAACTATTTTCTGATTTTGTTTATTAGCCTGTTGCTCGGTAATTGACACAACATAATCAATAATATGTCGAATTTGATGCTGTTGAAAGTGTGAGCTTTTTGGTTTTCCTAGTAATAATAGGTCATTAACGATTGCATTAATTCTATCAATCTCTTGATCCATTATTGAAAAATAATATTGATCTTCTGGATACTTCTCACGCTGAAGCTGTGTAAATCCTTTTAGAGAAGATAAAGGATTTTTAATTTCATGGCCTACTGTAGTAGCCATTTGACCTACAAATGCCAGCTTTTCTTTGTGGCGTAGTTCTTCGTGCATCTTTGTTAACGAATTAACGTAAGCTGAGAAACGAATTAATAGAATATAAGCAATAATCGCCAAGACAGTAATTAAAACGGTTGGTATAGCAACAACCTTCGAATGTATAACAATACCAACAATTAAATATCTTGAAATAGCACCAATTGATACAAACCAAAAAAATCGTTTATTAATAAAGATTGGGGAAAATAATACTAAAATCAGTTCTGCTATATTTCCGCTAGCATATTCAAGAGGTTTTTCCATAAATACGGTACAGTCATAAATGATAGCTAATGAAAAATATATAGCTACATGTAAGTACTTTATTACATGCTGATTTCCCTTTTTAAATAAAAAATACGAGAATACAAGCAGACATAGTAAAAAAAAGTAATTAGCATATCCAAGGTAATTGCCAAACCCTGGAGTTACTTTAGCTACGTATTTTTTAAAGAAAAAATAATAAAATAAATCAAACAGGACTAAAGTAACATAAAAAGCAAATAAATATGTTTTTATTGCACGCTTTTCTTCATGAAGTAACAGTGGGTGTACATTTATTTTTCGCATTCTTAACCTCACGCAGCAAAATAATCAAGTTGTATAACATAACTTATTATATACCATAAGTCCTAGTAAATGACAAATTTTATCAATTTTCGACTACTTTTTCACGATATGATTTATATAAAGAATGTGACAAAAATCCAACAATAATTAGTATTTGAATTGTAAAAACAACTGCATCCCAGAAATATGGATCAGAAATAGGTTTAACATAACCAGGCAGCATGCTAATCCCCATATATATAAGTTGAGGAAGATAGTATATCACCAACAAGGCCAACGTTATAGCTACACCAATGAAATAAAAAACACTATACCATTTAACTACCTTCTCTTCTCCAGCAAACAACTCTTTATTCGTAGACTTTCTCTTTAGAAATAAATTTTTTATTGAATGAATACCATTCTCCATTATGTTATAAGTTCCGGATAAATTCTCAAATAAGAAGTAGAAATCTGTTTTCATATAAATACAGCATTGGTATATAATCCTTACGACCGTATCAAAAATAATTAATCCAACTATCCCTATAATTATTTCGGATTCAATTGGGATAAAGAGATTAACCATAAGGGCAATAAATAATGAAACCGTATCAAAACAAACACCTGCTAAATAAAGTATATTCCTTTTTTTTGAAGGCAGTTTCCAAGCAAGAGTCAGATCCGTTTCAAAAACAATCAGATATAATCTACGCCCCACCTCTAATCTAGTAGGTAAATTGAATGACCTAATGGCAAGTATATGGCCAAATTCATGAATAATTACCATTAGAAAAGTGAGAAAACCAAATACTAAAATATTGACCGACATTATATCAAATACAAACAGATCAGTATAGTGAGGAAACAAAGATGGCTTCCAAACAAATATTAGGATATTTGAGATAAATAAAATTGCGTACAGATATTTTGTATAGGAGTTAAAAAATACTTTACCTAACTTTTGTGGTATCCATTCAAAGCCTAATTTAGTCTTATTCTTCAAGCTACGCTCAATCTTAACACCATTAATTGTATCAATTAAATCTAAATCTACTAACTGTTCCGTAAAATCGATTATATCAACTTCCTCATTAGGGTATTCTTTAATTAATGTTCGTTCAATTTCACCTAATGTAATATTCTCTTTCATTAATCCGAGAGCATCTATACAAATTTTTGGCATTTCAAAGAATTCTTGAGTAGCTAGGTCTTCTACAATGTAATGCTTATTATCCTTGCGAATATCTATATCACGTAAATATAACGTAGTATCCATTGTAATTTTCATGTATTCACCTTTTTTCAAGATTCATATTTTAAGCATAAAAAGAGGATGCAAAGCCCGAGAGCAAGCATCCTATAAAATCAATCTGGTACACGAGGTGTGAAAATACACCACCAACAAGTTGTTTTAACCTTTTTTAGTTTTCTAATTTTCATAGTTTCTCCTCCTTAACTATTACTTGCAAATCTCATATCCTAAAAACATAGCTTAGTTTTTATGAATATCTAGCCATGATGGATACACTTTTTGAAAAACTTCAACTAAATCAGGGTCAAATTGAGTTCCCTTACCTTCTATTATTCTATTATACGCCTCTTCCATAGGAAGAGCACTTCGATAGGATCTAGAAGAAGTCATTGCATCAAAAGCGTCCGCTACTGCTACGATTCTAGCAAGTAAAGGAATATTTGTACCCTTTAACTGATCTGGGTATCCTTTTCCATCCCACCTTTCATGATGGGAACGAATCACAGATATATTACCTTTTAGGCCATCAATATTTTTAACAGCATCAGCGCCGACTACCGGATGTGTTTTTATAACTTCGAATTCATCTTTAGTCAATTTAGAAGGCTTCATTAAAATTTGATCTGGGATATTTACCTTACCAATATCATGTAATAAGCAAGCATAGTTAAATGCCATTAATTCATCATTCGAGAACTGCTTTACTTCTTTAGCTAGAGATAAGGCATAACTTGCAACACGCTCACTATGACCTCGAGTATAGGGATCCTTTAGTTCCAGAGCTGCTATAACGCCTTTTACCATACCTTCTAGTTGCTCATCATATGAAGTTTTAACAGCTTGTACATAGGACTTAAATCTAGATAAAAATATAAAAGCTATTAACATAAAAACCATTGTTATTACTGCTGGAAATATTACATCCGTTGACTGAAGAGCAAAACCTGTTAAAAGATATCTAATCATTGCTCCAATAGAAACAACATAAAAGAAACGACTATTTACGAAAATAGGAGAAAATAATACAATAAACATTTCAGCTACATTACCACTTTTGAATTCAGAAGAGTTATAAAAGTAGAATGAAAGATCGTTACCAATTGATAGTATAAGATAAGTGATAACAATCAAATATTTTACTATATATTGCTTTTCTCTTCTACTTAAGTAAATTGAAACAGGGATTAATGATAGCATTATAATATAAACAAAGTAGCCAAAATTACTTGGTAGCCCTACCTTGCTATGGATAATGAATTTCGGATATATATAATAATAAAACACGTCATAGACGATCATAATTAAGTAAAAAAGCCCAAGGAACCACTTTAATGTACCTTTTTCTTCAGTACTTAGCGTAGAATTTTTTTTCATTTTTCGCATCTCTATTTCTCCATTTTTTCTTATATTTCTCTATAAGTAGGTAAATTACCTGCTAACTTTACAAAAAAGGTACAAAAGACTCAGTGTTAATTCGTCAAATATCGACTTTTTTCTTTCATTTTCCTATTATATATCAAATGTACTATAAACTAAATAGTTATTTAGGCAGAAAAATTCTTCCAAATTAGCATAATATCGTCTATTTCATAAATAGTCCTATATACCTAAAAATAAATAATGATAGTAATATTTTACTAGAAGTCAGTTTTTGTCAGAATATACAAACGAATAAAAACACAGTTTCCTGTGTTTTTATTCATTGATACTATACTATTTTTTAGGACCTATTACTAGTTTTAAATTCTTCCTAATAAGGTAAGTATGGATTATTTTACAAGGGAATGTTTAAACGCATAGATAACAGCTTGAGTACGATCCTGCACTTCTAATTTACTTAAAATATTACTTACATGGACCTTTACTGTTTTAAGAGCGATAAATAACTCATCCGCAATTTCTTGATTTGTTTTTCCGTCTGCTATTAGAAGTAATATTTCCATCTCGCGGTTTGTTAACTCTTCGTGAGGTAGATGAGTGTCCTTCTGTCTCATACGAACCATCATTTTCCCTGTAACTTCCGGCTCAAGAACTGATTCACCGCGGAATGTTTTTCTAACTGCATTTGCAATTTCACTTGCTTTCGACGTTTTAAGCATATAACTTGTCGCACCCGCTTCTAATGCAGGGTATACTTTTTCGTCGTCAATAAAGCTTGTCACAATTATAATTTTTGCTTCTGGCCAGCTTTCAATAATCCTTCGAGTTGCTTCGATTCCGTCCATTTCCTTCATGACAAGGTCCATTAATATGATGTCTGGTCGTAGTTCTAACGCGAGCTCAATTGCCTTTTTTCCATCGTCTGCCTCTCCTACAACGTCAATATCTGGTTGAGCAGACAAGTAGGAGGAAACCCCAATTCGTACCATTTCGTGATCATCTACAAATAACACCTTAATCATTTTCTTCACCCTCTAATTTCATCATTGGAACCTTTACTTCAATCCGTGTTCCCTTATTCTTCATACTCACAAGCCTCATTGTTCCACCAATTTCAACTGCACGCTCATGCATATTCTGTAAACCATATGAACCAGTTTTTGTTTCTTCGACGTCAAAGCCAATGCCATCATCAACAATTCGAAGAATAGCAAAACCATCTCGGTTAATTAATAGGACTTCTAACTGATTTGCTTTAGAATGACGGAGGGTGTTAGAAACAGATTCTTGAAGGATACGAAATAAATGGTCCTCTACGCCCTTATCGATGTGAAAGTCCTCTATTTTCATTTCAATTAATACTGGTACCTTCTGTGAAAGTTCGACTAAAAGCTCCTGAATCCCTTCTTGAAGAGACTTTCCTTTTAGCGCTACAGGTCGTAAATGAAGTAGCAAAGCTCTCATTTCAAGCTGAGATTGATGAATCATTTCTTCTACCATTTTTAGTTGCTTGGTTTCACGTTCATCTGTTGGAGGTTTGGTTTCATTAATGGCTGACATCATCATTGACGCAGCAAATAACTGTTGACTCACTGAATCATGCAATTCTCTTGCAAGTCTATTACGCTCTTCAGATACTATCTCTTGTATTCGTTTTTCCTGGTCGATTGCTTTTTCATTTGCTAACTTTTGAGAAAGCTTGGCTTGTTCAGTTATATGATTCTGAACCTTTTTTAAACGTTCCCATACCGTGTTCATCTCTGCCTGCTGTTTTTCAATCGGGTGACTAAGGTTTCTTCCTTGTTCGATTTGGTATAAAGCATCTGAAATCGATAATAACTGTTTTCTCCAAAGAAAACCTGATATAGTTCCGAAACTGAGACCCCCAAGTATGCTAATACTAATTGCCATGATAATGAATGGAAGGTCCATTAATTCCGTATTCCATAGTGATGACCAATTAGCTAAAGGAAATGCCATAAAGGACATACCCATTGCGATTATGAAAATAACTACTGAAAAGGCTATTCCTACAACTATCTGCCTCTGGACTGTACTCATACTCGTTTCACCTCTAAATTTCCAATTCCTATAGAGGTGATAATTTTAATCTTTCGGTCAGCTTGGTCATACTGTTCAGTTTGAAAATGAAGTGTTTGATTAAATGTCTTTGTGTCATGATTATCAAAGATTGTCGTTGAACCCACAAGTACAGAGTGATTTACATTTACCTCGACTTCGTAAGGAACAAATACTTGAATATTGCCAATAAAACCTCTAATGAAGATAACTGATTCTCCTTTTGGTAGAACCGTATAACTTAAGTCAATAATAGAATCACCAATACCTGACTGGATATTAACATCATTCCATTCATAGACATAATCGGGTGTTTGTTGTCGACCAAACAACAGATTTTGTAACAATGGCTTACGATCTACAATAGGTTCTTTAACCGGTTGTACCATTGTTTCCGTAATTTCTGGTTTTATATAATTCGGTTTTTTCTTGGATTGAACATATTGAAGTAACAGGTAGATAAGAACTGCAAGTAGTAAAAATTTTATTGTCATCATGTTTAGGAAAGTAATAGCTAAACTAATCCATCCAAACCAGAAAAATAGCTTTCCTGATGTACGCGGTATTCTCTTACGCCCTATATAAATACATCCAATTGATATGATAAGGGAAAATACTACACCGCTATTGAAAAATGAAATTTCTATAACAAGTAAGATAATTGCCAGTAATAGTAAAAAGTTCAAATTGTCAGCTTTCATCATTTTATCCAACATGCGTGAATCCTCCCTTCAAATGGATATATATCATAAGAAGGCGTAGAATACCCTACGCCTAATTTTTTGAAAACCTAGTTATCTTTAGAATACCATTTTTTCTTTATGAAATAGAATGAGTTTCTTCTTTTTTCATATCTTTTTCGAGTTGTGCAATACGAGCATCAATTGTATTACGATGGTATGACGAATTAATTTGGTGTTCTAATCTATCAAGATAATTTTCCATTTCCTCAAAATTTGTAGACCCATTCCCTGCATACTTATTTGAATCTAAGACCTGATTGATTTTCTGATTTGCTCGTGCAATGTTTTCACGCCCCATTAATTCCATGCGTTTAATGTACATATCTTTTAATTTATGCTTCATTTCCTCATATTTCTTTTCCAGTTCTACTAAATGAGTTGATGCGCTATTCAACGCTTCTTTTAAACGGTTTGAACGTTCCTCATAAGCAATTTGCTCTTGTACTGCAAATTCGTAGAGCGCATTTTCTCCCGCTTGCTTTGCTATTTCTGCTTGGTGTTTTCTTTTTTCAGACAACTCTCGTGCTTCGCGATACTCACGAGTAAACTGATCCTTTAAAGAATGTTGACGCTCAACAAGTTTACGAACTTTTTCTACCTCTACTTCACATTGTCTCAAATATTGGTTAAGCAATGCGATTGGATTTTTCTTTTCCTTATCATCTAATAATTCGTGGAAATCAGCAGCGATTGAATCCTTTAAACGTGTAAATAAATTTGCCATTAGTATCATTCTCCTTTTAGAATATAGTGTCTTTTCCCTATTACTACTTGTTTAGTTCAGCCCATTGTTTTTCAAAGTTTGTAAATGGGTCATTTGATTCTGAAACAGAAACTTTCTTTTCTTTTTTCCAGTTTTTATAGACAACATATAAGATATATGCAGCTGCGATGCCAAGAATCGCCGGTACGTTAGAAGCGGAAGCACCTAAAGCAAGAATTCCAATTGCTCCCCACAGGATTTTACTACCTGTTGAATCCGCCTTAATAAATTTTCTAAACGCATAATATAGAATCGCTAGACTGATCACGAGCCCTACCATTGGTCCAAGCTGTGATAAAAGCACGATTGCTGCAATACCTCCTACAATAAATAAACCAAATTTTCTCATGGTTCCTTCCTCCTTTCATGTTTCTATCTTATCTTGGTTTTAAATAAGTCATAATGAGCCTCAGTTATATTTTTGAATAGGACCTGGGGCTTAGTAGTTGCTAAACAAATCTATATAAGTAAAAAAAGCCAACCAAGTATCAACTTGATTGACTTCATTTGTTTAACCAAAATAAGTTAGGATTAAGGAACAAAGAACGCCCCCTGCTGATAGTAATCCGACAATTGGCCCGCCTTCTTCAAATGCTTCAGGCATCATCGTTGCGGAAACCATTGCGATTATACCACCTGCAGCAAATGCACCGACTGCTCCTTGTACAACTTCCGAGGATGGGCCTATTAGTGCGTAACCTACCATTGAACTTAATGATGATAATACTAACACCACAAACCATAAGATAAGAATTTTCTTTTTTGAGTAGCCATCTTTTTTTAGCCCAATGCTGCTTGATAGAGCTTCTGGAAAATTACTAATAAAAATCGCAATAATGATTAACCAGCTAATACTATGATTCTCTAATAGACTGACGCCAATAATAAGTGACTCAGGGATAGCGTCTATAATTGTTCCAATAAATATAGCCATTCCGGAATGATGTTCGGGGTTAATGTTTGAACGCTTCCGCTCATTTCCACCCTTTTTACTTATAATTAGTTCAGCGACAATAAAGATGACTGCTCCTAGTAAAAAACCAAGTGACGAATAGAGTAAACCTCCTTCGTTTACAGCATTTATGAGCAATTCAAAAGTTGCCGCTCCAATTAATACCCCTGTTCCAAAAGCCATAACAAATGCCGAAACCTTCTTAGGAATCTCTTTATATATCCCTAACATAGCCCCAATAAAAAGAGAAGAACCAGCAATTCCTCCCCATAATGCAGCTTGTAACATGCGACCACCTTATTGTTAAAAAGTATGTAACTAAGAAGTTTGTTGTACTATTATATGTTACCGAGTTCACCCTTTACTCTCCTTCTCGGGCACATAGAACGCTCCTAAGTAACCTTCCCATCATAAGCGTGTTCCAACAATTATCCTTTCCTCGAAACAAACCGATTTCCAGTAATCCAAAATCTCCAAGGATAGTCTTTAGCCTCACCCGAATTATCAATTCCAATTCGAGGACCAATTGATATATGCTCGGGAACATAACCCGCTGCAATATAGATTGGAGGTTTGAAAAACGGACGACCATAGTCCTCCATGTTAATTCCTAAAGCCTTTGTTAGTTTTCCAGGCCCATTTGTGAGGTTCTTTTCCTCCATTTGCCCCCTGCGCTCATACATTAATTCGATACCCTCACACGGCTCAACTGCTCTAATTAAAATTGCTTCAGGCTTTTCCATTTCACCGCTCACAACATTTACAAGACAATGAGTATGCATTTGATAGGTATATACAAACCCCGCCTCTCCAAACATCACTTCTGTCCGTTTAGTTCGTCGATTCTCAAAGCTGTGTGCTGCACGGTCTTCAGGCCCTTTGTAAGCCTCTGTTTCAACAATATAACCAGCCGTTATTCCGCCTTTTGTTTGTTTGACTAGCTTACATCCCAATAAAGACTTTGCTAATTCTAAGGTTGGTTGTGTAAAAAATGATTGACTCAAAATTTCTTCCATAGGATCTCCTCTATATCTACTCTCTTTCTTTTATAATAATCAAATGTTTCCTCAGCTATCCAAAAAGGGAGTAGAATTGGATAAATTCTACTCCCTCTCATGCGTTACCATTGGCAAATCAATCATTACCTCAGTGCCTTTCGTAAGCTCACTTTTATATGTAATGGTACCCTTCATTGCTTGTACAATCCTAGTTGATACGGTAGTTCCTACTCCAGTTCCTTTTTCCTTTGTTGTGTAAAAAAATGTACCAATTCTTTCAAGTTGTTCCTTATCCATTCCTTTACCTGTATCTCGTATGATAATGACTGCTCGATCTCCGTAAGAGGTCAACTCGATTGAAACCATACCACCTTCGTTAGTTGCTTCAATCCCATTTTTTATTATATTTATTAGTACTTGTTTTAATTGATTTTTATCTGTTCTAAGAATTGGGTTGGCCTCGAAATTTGTTACTAACTGAATACCTTCCTTAGAAGCTAGTGGATCGACTAGTTGTTTGACACTACTAATAACTTCTTTTATATGAAATTCTTCAATTTTTTCAAACTGAGGTTTTGCAAAGTTTAAATAGTCACTAATGATTGATTCAGCACGAGCCAACTCGCTTAATACAAGAGGATAATAGGATTCCTTATTTTTCGCTTTCTCGTCATTATGCATAAGCTGGAGAAAGCCCTTCACAACTGTAAGTGGATTTCGAATTTCATGTGCAATAGACGCCGCCAGTTCTCCTAGTGTATTTAATTTTTCAGCACGTTGAATTTCTTGTTGCATAATTCTACGCTCAATTCTAGATTCAATTAAAAAGGTAGCTAAAAAGATTCCAATAATATTTATTATTCCAATTACCGATACAATAAAAAGGACATGTCTGAAATCATACACTGATTGACCATGTGTAAAAATATGAATTGCCATAACAACAATAAAAGAAAATGCCGGCCAGATCCCAATGATTACTGATGCTCTTATACGACGTTTCGAATGAAAACTCCAAAACTTTTTTGAATATATCCACGGTACTATCGACGCAAGAATAACAATCACATACGTCAAATAGACAAACTCACCACCCATTATTGTCCTCACAATGCAAATGACGGCAATAACGATTCCTCCAGCAAGTGGACCGCCATATAAAAAGGACAAGACAAGTGGCACATAACGCAAATCCCAATTTAACCCGAAGCTATAATAAGGGAAAATCATACAAAAGAGGGCTACAAGCCCTGAGGAAATACCGTAGCTTAATGAATTAAATATTTGTCGCTTATTTTCAAATAATACACTGTAAACAAAAATAGGTAGCAGAACAATCAAAACATGTAACAATAGCTTTTCGATTAGCATTATTGGTCCCCATTTCAGATGGATATCTTAGAAATACGACAAAAAGTCACTTTTCCCTTCAAATTTTTCATTATTATACGCGCTAACGCCCTATAACTTTTAAGAGTAAAAACTTTTTCTTTGAAGCGTAAAAATAAGTATTGCATTTAAACGTAAATTGATTTACTCTAAAAAGTAACAGGAGGTGTAAATTTTGGAAGATATTCGATTAAATGTTTCTTTACTTCGTAGAAGAGTGCCTAATTTAACAACAGCCGCACGTTCAGTAGGATTACGCCCTGCTACAGTTTCAAATCTTTGTACAGGAAAGATTCCGATTGCTAGATCAGAGGTTCGAACATTGGTGGCACTTGCAGATTTGGCAGAATGCACATTAGATGAATTGTTAATTAGAGGGGAGAAAATTGAGATGATTGAAACTGGTATTAAAACGCTTGATGTGTTTGCTCCATTAGCCAAAGGAGGTACGGTTGGTTTAGTTGCACGACCTGGTATGGGCCAATTAGTTCTACTTGCAGAAATGCTGCACAGATTACGTAATAACGGGTATGTAACTGTATTATTAACACCAGAAGGAAATCCCTCTGAAGTAAACGACCTGCTAGATGAAGTAATGGTTGTAACTCACTCAATTGATGAGGCTTATGAGGAAATTGCTAAAATTGGGAATTCTAAAGAAATTGCATTTACTGCTGACCGTTCACATGTAATAACAGGCGAAATCCAACAATTACAAGAAAGACTACAAGACATTGGTATAGATTCTGTCACTACCTTCCTAGTAGATTTAAAAGGCGAAGTTGTCGACGAGGATTTACCATTCGGACCCCTTGAAACACTTTGGCAGTTTGATGCTGACCTTACCGCTAGACATCAATACCCAGCGGTGAACCCAATCTATTCAACATCTTCTGTACTAGAAGGTGCACACCTAGACCAAACCCACTTAACCATTCAACAACGTGCAAAAAAGCTATTACGAAGATATCGTGAGTTACGCTCTATTGTTAGTGTACACGGTATTGAAAAGTTACCAGAAACAGAGGTTCAAACCTATAAGCGCGGTGAGCGACTAGAAGCTTATTTGACACAACCATTTTACGTCGCAGAAGCTTTCACCGGAAAAAAGGGTGAAACCCTCACTCTACATGAAACATTAAATGATATTCGTAAAATCCTGGACGGAACTGCAGATTCACTGGACGTTAAAGAGTTAGCTTATATTGGAAAACTAAACTAATCGTTATAGGCACTGAAAAGGAGTCCTAACTGCTAAATACAAAAAGGGAAATACACACTTAATTATGTATTTCCCTTTTCCTTATTTCCTTTTACTTTTTAAATATAGAATAAGTGCTGCTACTCCAAAAATGAGAGCTTGAGATACGAAGAGAATAATAGCTCCGTTTTTTTGCTCTGATATCGGCGGATATGGTAACAGTGTTTCTAGGATATCCGGTGGAATTTCTTCTCCAAATGGCATACAAAGAGCCAAGGAAGCTAGCATTTGGGTTGTATCGCTATAAACTTTATATAATTCTTGGTCAGCCAATAGTAAAAACAAGACAACTGGCGTAAATAATACAATATTTACAGCTATATAGATTAGCTTTTTTCTAAGGCTTAGTACGTCCATCTCCTTTATTGGTGAAATAATCGGCCACCAAAGGAGAACTGCTGCAATTATTAATCCTATTAAGAAAAAGTAATTTGTAAAATAGCCTGTGCGGATCCAATCAAATAAAACTGGGATGTGATAAACAATAAACAAACCATGAAATAATGCAATCGTAAATATGGGATGAGTGAAAACTGTATATATTTTTCTAGCGATCTTTCGTTTTAACAATTTCTCCAACAAATCTACTTTTAGACCAAGTACAATTAGCGGCGCTACAATTAAGAGTAAAATAACAACTTGAATAATATGTGCGCGAAATAGCATTCTTCCTAAAAGATTTAATGGACTTCCTACAGTAAATAGAATAAGAAGCATACTAAGTACAAAGGCAAGTGTTTTAAACAGTGTGTGATCCTTGGAAGTGGGTAAAAGAAACAAATACAATACAACGAGTATTAATGTAAAAAAGATGATACCGCCGTTCCATTGTGAATGAAAACTAAATCCCTCGAGGAGTTGTGCAATCATAGTTATCACCAATCTTTAAGATAGTAAAATACATATATATATTAATTGTAAAGATAGTTGAAGCAAAAACATATGAGAAATATCACATGTCGTTTTTTCGACAAATTTCAGCCAAAAAAAAACCATATTTATATAGAGAGCTTCTATATAAATATGGATATATACTTTTATAGTGGTAATAAGTTTACAGTTTCTTTCAAACGTAGTCCCTCAACCATCTCTTGCCAATCAGCTGGCTTGTTAGGAAGAACTGTATAATAAGTAGTTAAAAAGTCTACTACTAATTTAGCTGGCAGTTCTGAAACTGAATCATCGCTAGGCATGAAGCATAAATCAAGCCCTTTAACAGCTTCCCCATCGTTATTCCATGATGGATGAACATAAGCCAAGTCCAGGCGTTTGTAGCCAAGGTGTGATAAAACCTCTCTACGTACGAATGGATCCATTGGCTTTACAGTGCCAAATTCATAATGTGAAACTTGGTAAGGATCATATATTTCAGCAAACATACCAAATAATTCTTTGCCATTTTCGTTCGCTAATGCTTGAAGGTCCTTACTACGATTTGTTGCTAGGAAACGTCCAATGCTTAATCCTGGTTGTCCGATGATTGTAAAGTCTGTCATCGCAATATTCCAATCAGGATAGTAACGATACTCAGTTGCCCCAACCACTTGATCATCAAGAACAGCAACAAACACGCGAATACTTGGATCTTCTAAAGGCTCCTTCCAAAGTTCGAAATCTAATACCTCTTCTTTCGGGAATACCTCTTTCATTAACTCATGCATCTTAAAAAATAATGGATCTTGAATACCAGTTATACGTTTATATTCCATATTCATCACTCTCTTTCCTAGCAAAATTAGTTCCAATCTGTATAAAGATCGGTACGACGATCGCGCCACGTGGTAACAGAACCACGCTCACGTACTTCATATAAAAGGTCTAAATCAAGGTCAGCCGTAACAATCATATCATTGTTGATTTCACCTTCTACCAAGATTCCTTTCGGTGGGAAAGGTATGTCGTTAGGAGTGATGACAGCTGCTTGCCCAAAATTAGCACGCATAAAATCAACTGTTGGCAGTGATCCTACAGTACCGGTTCCGACAACATAGACTTGATTTTCAACTGCTCTTGCATGGCTTGTGTAGCGTACACGATGGAAGCCATGACGGTCATCTGTACAAGATGGACAGAAGATAACATCAGCCCCTTTAGCTTTAGCCATTCGTACAATTTCAGGAAATTCAATATCATAGCAAGTAAGCATAGCAATACGACCTTTGTCAGTGTCAAAAACCTGAAAGTCATCACCAGGAGACATATTCCACTCATGTACTTCTGTTGGTGTAATATGAAGCTTAGCTTGTTCTGCGATTCTTCCATCTGGATAAAACAAATGTGCAACATTATAAAGTGAATCAGCCTTTCGAATGACATGAGTACCACCAATAATGTGGACATTTGATTGTTTTGCTAGTGATGAAAAAAGACTACGATACTGTTCAGTAAACCCTGGTAGATCATTAATTGTTAACTTTGTACCATCTTCACTACCGATTGATAAAAGCTGTGTTGTAAAAAACTCCGGAAATAAAATAAATTCAGCACCAAACTCTTCGGCTGTTTTTATATAATGCTCACACTGTGCCGCAAAATCATCAAACGAACGAATCGTATGAAGATGGTATTGCACAGCAGATACTCTCATTTTCAATGACAAATCCTCCCTTATATATTCAAAACGCGATTTGTAGCCATCAAATGCAGAAATCAACGTCTTTACTAAGTATTACATTTAATAAGTGCAAAAAGATTTTCTAAAAGTGATTATTCTATATTTTCATCTAATAAACAAGTAAAAAGAAACAAATTTAAAAATAAATTCTTAACTCAACAAATGAATTATTGGTAGATTTCAATAGTATCATCAAACGAACATGCATGTCGTCCAAACTACCAAATATTATTTATATATACACTCAAAAAAAGTATGTTACCCTTAGTAAGGATTGTTAGAAAACTCGGCGATTGCCGAGCCTTTAGGAGACAACAGAGCCGTAGTTGCACTTATGCAGATAGTAAAGAATTTTTACTTTCCTATCTGCCAAAAAAGGTCCCTTAGTTTTAGTAAAATTGTCGTAATAAAACTGAAACATTTCTGCAACATGAAACGTCTTATCTAATGAAGAATATATCAGCAAAGAAGGTATGCATAATGGCAAGTGAAAAAAGAACAAAGAAAACAAATTATCTTAAAGTAGTTGGATTACTCAGCTTTATCATCTTATTACTTTTGTATTCTTTTTTCCTACTACAATCAAAATTTTTCCTTGAAGCAGACGCATCTACTCCTGCACCCATAAGCGAAGAAAAAGACACTTTAGAACATGTAATTGATGATATATTGAAACCCGACCAACAAGAAAAGGAAAGTCCAGAATCTAAACAAGAACAAACTCCTGCCGAGGAAAAACTAGAACCCATTAAAGAAGTTGATAAACCGATCGAACCAAGTGTTGAAGAACCGGAACAGCAAACACCAATAGAAACCCCTGCAGCTCCTGAACGTGCAGTATATCTTACATTTGATGACGGTCCACATAAAGTTTCCCTCGATATTCTTGCCTTACTAGATAAATACAATGCAAAGGCAACATTTTTTATGTTAGACAACAATATTAAGGCGTACCCAGATGCTGTGAAGCAAATGGTTGAAAAAGGACACAGTGTTGGCCTTCACGGTGTTTCACATGATAAACAAAAATTCTATCAATCTTCTAATTCTGTTCTTGGTGAAATGAACCAAACACAACAAACAATTTTGGATATTACTGGGATTGAAACGGATCTGATTCGTACTCCTTTTGGGAGTTCCCCTCACATGACAGACGCTTATAAGGACGCTGTTGCTGCCCAGGGCTATAAGCTATGGGACTGGAATATTGATAGTCGGGATTGGCAGTTTCGAGATGGCCGCTATGTTGATAGTGTCATAGACCAATTAAACAAGTTAAATAGAATTAACGAACCAATTGTTATTTTATTACATGAACGACCGGAAACACTTGAACATCTTCCAAGATTACTAGACTACCTCAGCAAGCAGAATTATGAGTTTAAAGCTTTAGATTCCTCTATGCATCCAATTCAGTTATACTAGGTAGTAGAAAAGGTGACAGGTAGCTTTTTTAAGTTACCTGTTTTTTTATTTTTCATACAAATGAGGTAAACTAACCTAAAATAAGTTTTAATGGAGAAAAAAATATGAATGGTCAAAATCGAGCAAATATTTTTCCAGGTTTAAAAGTCAATATCGTTTTAAAGAAAGACCAACGCACTGGTGCGTTAACAGAAGGAATTGTGAAAGACATCTTAACAAAGTCAAGTAATCATCCACACGGCATCAAGGTCCGTCTAGAAGATGGACAGGTTGGTCGTGTAAAGGAAATCCTAGGGTGAAAAGACAATACATATGAGAAATGAGGACAAATAACATGTTATCTTTTGAAGAAAAATTACAGATAATTGAATCGTTCCCTGAACTAGAACGTAAAGACGTATCTATGAAGCGAGTGAACTTCCATTACAATGATAGCGCCTTTGAGAAAAAGGTCGTTGTTCAGCATCTGCATCCAAACGGCAATGGTTTCGTCTATGCCGGTAACCTGAGCGGCTATCCTGTTGATGAAAAAGGGTTCGTAAATATACGTGAGTTCTCTGCGGAAGAACTTAGGAAGATTGTGAAAGCGTCTATTAAGTCTCTCTCTTCTAACTCTGCCGCAGTAAGAGAAGCAGCAATCGTCGGCGAAGGGCAAGAAGAGCATTGGATTAATGATGCAGGAAACGTTCTTTTACTTGTCTTAGAGGATGATTGGTGGAATGTATACTCTGGTTTAAATCTTGAGGCTGCATTCGGCACTTATGACGAGGCAGAAGACTACATGTTTGAAGAAGGATTTAGGTTAAAGTAAGTGACTTAGTGGCTAAACAAACATAATTATTAGCTGACCTACAAACATCGAGTAGGAGGATAATCATTATTTGACTATCCGACCTCTCACACCACCGTACGTACGGATCCGTATACGGCGGT